>CAZFNT010000609.1:0-2733 GCA_964520315.1 uncultured Gemmatimonadota bacterium | reverse complement strand
CGGCGCTGGCGCTTGAGGATTACAATTCCCAAACACAACCGATAGCGATCTAATGGACGATCCCGGAGAGGCCGAAGAAGAGTGGAGAGATTCGAGGATCTGGGGGAAGAGCGCGTCGGTGGAATGGGAAGGGTCCGGCGGGTCCGCGACCGCGCCAGTGGCGAGATCCTCGCTCTCAAGTCGAGCGGAGCGGCCGAGCACGTCGACCGAATCCGCCGCGAGTTCGCTATGCTCTCCCGCCTTCGGCACCCGGTGCTGCCGGTTGGAATCGACCTGGGGACCGAGCCGAGCGGGCGCGTCGCTTTCACGCAGACCTGGGTGGATGGAAAGGCGCCGGCGCCTCTCGGGCCGGGTGGCGCGGGTGAGCTCGCCGAGATCCTGGGAGCGATTCTGCACGCACTCGCGTACCTCCACCGAAACGGCCTCGTCTACCTCGATCTCAAGCCGGACAACATACTCCATCTCCCCGGCTGTCCCCCTCGCCTCGTCGACCTGGGTCTCGCCAGAGAGATCGGCGGCCGCGGAGACGGGATTGCCGGCACCATCCCCTATTTCGCTCCCGAGCTACTGCGTGGTGAGACGATCAACCAGCGGGCCGATCTCTACTCGGTCGGGCTCTTGCTCGTGCATCTTTGGACGGGCGAGCTGCCCTTCCGCTCCCCGGGTGGCAACGCACTCGCGCAAGAGAAGATCGAAGAGGGGGACGCGATCGTAGAGCGAGCCCGCGGAAACGTGGGAGGCGCGTGGGGCGATTGGGCCGCATCGCTCTTGGCGCCCGATCCGTCCAGCCGCTGCGAGTGCGCCGAGCAAGCCTTCGACTCTCTGCCGATCTCGGCGTCGGTGCCGCGCGCCGGTGGATGCGAGTTCATCGGGCGTGAAGCGATCATCGACACGATCATCGATGCGCTCGAATCCGCTCGCCGAGAGGGGGGCGGCCGGGTGTTCGCGCTCCGCGCACCGGAAGGGGGCGGGGTGAGCCGCCTGCTGATCGAGGCGGTGCGTCGCGCGCAGCTCGAGGGCGTGGCGGCGGCACGAGCGGTTGCGAACGGGAGCGATCTGGCCCTGAGCTCGAGGATCGCGCTGGGCTCGTTCACGACGGGCGATGCTCCCTTCGAGGCAGATCCGCTCGATGCGGTGTTGGCGAGCGTGGATCGCTCCGGTAGCGAGAATCGCCCGACGCTCCTCGCGCTGGAAACGCGCGGCAGGCCCGATGCCCGGGCGATCGCCCGGCAGTGCGCGGCCGCGGCCTCCGAGCTGCCGCTCATTCTGCTCAGCGACCACTCGACCCTGACCGGCGACGAGCAAGTGTTCGATCTACCGCCCCTCGACCGGCGAGAGGTGATGATCCTCGCCACGCGCGTTTGGGGTCGCGACGCCGCGGAGCGCTACTCGTCGAAGCTCCACGGCTCGACCGGCGGCAACCCACGCTTTCTGTCGGCGGTGCTGGAGTCCGGTCCATCCAGCTCGGTGCGCATCCCCGATTCGGTAGTCGATCTCCTCCTGGAGAGGGTGGGCGCTCTGCGCGAGAGCGCACGCTCGGTGCTGAATCTGCTGGCGCTTCTGCGCATGCCCGTGAGCGGCGGCGTCGTCGCCGCGGCGAGGGGTTGTTCGGAAGAAGGGATCCGGAGCGAGCTCGACGTCTTGACACGATGCGGGCTCGTGGTGCTCCGCGGCAGCGGCGCTGACGCGGAGGGCTCTCACTTCGCCATTGCGCTCGGCGATCTGGGTGAGCGCCTTGCGAAAGACATGACGCGTTCCGAACGCAAGGGCCTGCACGGCGTGATCGGCGACGCGCTTGGGGGACTCGCGGCCCCGTTGGGGATTCTCGAGCGCAGCCGACACGCGGAGTTAGCAGAAGACCTCGCCGGCGCGCACGCCAGCGCACTGCTCGCGGCTCGGCACCCCAATGCGTCACCAGAGGAGCGGATCGAAGCCCTGGAGCGAGGGAGCAGGCTATCGCGCGATCCGCTTGAGGGCAGGCTCATCCAAGACGAGCTGGCCGAGTGCCTCGGGCGGATCGGCCGTGTCGATGACGCGCTGGAGGTGATCGCCGATGGCGGCGAAAAGCCCGGTCCGCGGCGGCTTCGCATTCGAGGGGAGCTGCTGGCGCGCAGTGGCCGTTTCGAGGAAGCCCGGATCGATCTCGAGGCGGTGCAAGCCGCGGCGTCTACGAACTGCCCGCAATCACAGAGCGAGAGCGCGAAGGCCTCACTCCGGCTCGCCAGAATACGGGAGGGCCGTGGCGACTCCGCGGGGGCGCTGAGGAGCGCGAAGACTGCTCTCGAAGCAGCGGCACGCTCCTCCCAGGAAAAAAGGGCGAGCCGAAACGTGCTGGGATCGCTGCTCCTCGCGCAGGGGCGGGGAGGGGAGGCCGAGCGGGAGCTGCACAAGGTGCTCGAGTCGTCGCGTGCGGAGGGCGATCGAAGTGAAGAGGCCGCCGCCTGGAACAATCTCGGTCTCGTGGCCATGACGCGCTCGGAGTGGGGTCGAGCTCGGGAACGTTTCGAGCGGGGCCTGGAGCTTCAGGCCGATATGGGGGACCTGGCGAAGCAAGCGACGGCGTGGGACAACCTCGGGATCGCCACGCACCGTGCCGGAGACAGCCAGGGGTCGGTCGCGGCGTTGGAGCAAAGCCTGCGCTACCGATTGAGGATCGGAGATCCGAAAAGGATCGCGGACTCCCACAACAACCTCGGAGCGCTGTACTACACGAAGGGTGAACACGCGATGGCG
>CAZFNT010000608.1:0-2737 GCA_964520315.1 uncultured Gemmatimonadota bacterium | reverse complement strand
GTTCCGTCTTCAAGGAGCCGAAGAAGCTCTCGACCACAGCGTTGTCGGCGGAGGTTCCCGGCGATCCGACGCAACCCTGCTCACCGTGAAGCGATAGACCGGCGCAACGGGAGACTAGGAATATGAGAAACGGCCGCGGAAAGAGAGCGCGGATCTGTTTGATGGGCTGTCTATGGCAGCTTCTATGTGGCGATCTTGCGCATGCGCAGCAGCGGGCGAGCGACAGCCAGCCGCCAGAGACCGCGGTGGCCGATCGTTTTCACTGGCGCCTCGAATATGAGGCGGTGTGGCCCACATTGAATGCGCAGTACCTCTTTCCGCGGCCAGAGCTGCCCGGATTCACTGTGAGCAGTCGAGATGGCGGGCTCGTGTCATACTCTTTCAAGGCGACCCCTCGACGGGCGTCGGGGGGGTTTCCCTTTTCCGATAACATCACCGACCTCGATGCCGATGATCGAGCGGAATACATTCCAACCTCGACGGGAATTGTAATCCGCAATCGAGAATCTGGGCAATTCGGTCGTGGATTCGCCACAATCCCAATAGACCGACCGTTAGCCATTCACGTGCACGAATCGCTTTTGTTCGTTCTTGCGGGCGGCGACGAAGTACTCCAAGTTTTTGACGTTTCGGATCTTGTCGACCCGATCGCGCTGGGGTCAATTGAAGTATGCCAGCGCTCTGGGAGATCTCTACAGACGATTCTGGTGAATGCCAGCGGCACGAGATGCTACGTCGCTGGAACTGGGGCAGGTATCGACGTTGTCGATACTAGCAATCCGGACATCTTGAGCGTGGTGGGAGTGTTTGACCCAGATGAGTTTCTCGCACACGATCTTGCGTGGGTAGCTCCGATGTCGCGTTTCTTGCTTGTTGCGGATGCGCGAGGGTTCAGCGTGCTGGATGCAACCAATGACGAGATTCAGCATGTTTCGACGACGTCTAGTAAGAATAGTTCCGTCAGGATCGCGTCGGATGGGCACTTCGCCTATCTTTCTTCGGCGTCAGGAGTGAACGGGGGCCTTGTAAGTTTCGATCTCACGAATCTGGCATTCCCTGTACCGATCGACACAGTGCCCTCAGAGAATGACCCTAATCGCGGAGGGAGCCGAGATGTAATAACAGTTGTGGGAGGGGTAGCTCTCGCGGATGGTGTGGCCGGGGTCCGTTCCTTCGACGTTTCGGAAGACGGTCATTTGATGGAAGCAGAGCGGCTGCCCGGAAGAACTCCGGCTCTCGGTATCGCGGTGCATGGAGACGTCGCGTATGTGGCGAATGGATACAGCGGCCTTCGGATACTGGAGAGAGGCGCAGGGTGGATCGAAGAGATCGGAGGCGTTGAAATCGATGGAGCGGAGGTGTGGGACGTGACAGCCGATGGCGACCGCATGTACGCGGCGGCGCGAGGCATTGGGCTCGTGGTGCTGGATATCTCTGCGCCGCGCGCGCCGCGGCTCATAGGGATCGATGATCGGTGTCCCGACATCTACAGGATCGCACAGACGAAGGAGCGATTGTTGGTCACGGGTCAGTATGAAGCGTATCTGTTTGACACCCGCGGCGAGCAAATGCCAGCCCTTGCGGATTCTCTGACCAGGGTGCCTAATCGCTACTACAACGCCTCTTGTTTGGTAGACGACAGTAATCGAGCGTGGCTAGGTGGGGATGATGGCTGGATATGGCGATATGATACGCAGAACTATGCGTTCAGTGTGGTGGATTCCGTACGCGTCGCAGATTACGATATTTTCTTACTCGAGGCGGCGGGCGAGTATGTTTTACAGGGCGGTCTCGCTCGGCGGTTGAGGTTCTTTGATTTGGCGACTGGCGCTCATGCGCCTATTGATAGCATCGAAATAGGTGAAACCATCTACTCTGCATGCGTGACGGGAGAGCGGATCTGGGTTGGTGATTATCGGGCGTGTCGATTGTTGAAAGGGGACAGGACTCGGTCAATCCATCCTGGCGACTCGAAGCTCCTGGGCCAGTGAAGGACGTTGACGCTTTTGGTGACTGGGCCCTAATCAGCGCATCTGGTGGTGGGGTCATGGTAGTCCGGGCCGAAGGCGAGGCTATTGAATGATCTTGGTAGACTCGCGCGCCGAGAAAGCCGTAGATCTGCCTTTCCCCCGGCGTCAGGGGACCGCGGCATCGAGGTCTGACCTGAGCGGTTCCTGCGCGAAGATCTTCTTCCATCGCCGGGGCGTCAGTCCACGGGAATTCGAAGAGTCGGCTACACTTGGAACAAAAGCAGCATGAGAAAAGTGTCTGCGAAAACGGGGGAAGGTCCACACGCATGTCTACGTCCTTCGTGTGCCGGGGCGTTGCCCCTATTTCGCGACCGAATCGATCACGATTCACCTATCAGGAAATCATCGATGCGAGATCGATGCTGGAGAAAGAAGAAGCAAACAGAAGTTCGCTGGCGCTTAGCCGCTGTCCATAATACTGTAGCGTGGCGGGGCGACGCCTGAAGCTCACAGGCCGAGGCACGTCGACGATTCGCAACGACGGGGCATGCGTGGCTTCCTCTCACGGAACTCGATCGCAGTGCGTCCCCAAAAAGGGGTCTCAGGCAAGTCCGTGGCCAGGTGTCCGATAACGGTGGAGCGGGGGGAAGCGGGTTGCGGATAGACGTTCGAAACCGGGTTTACGCATTCCAGCGCAACGAACCCGCCCGCAATCATGCCCCTGTCTTCTCTCGGCCCTCCCCCCGGATCCCCCCCCGGACCCCCCC
>CAZFNT010000607.1:0-2759 GCA_964520315.1 uncultured Gemmatimonadota bacterium | reverse complement strand
GAGGCGCTGATCCGATTCTTCAAACTGCGCGCTCGGCGGAGGGCGGCGGGGCGATGATGCTGATGCGTTTCGCCCCGCTCTTGTTGGCCCTGGGATTGGGGACTGGGGACGCGTCCGCGGGTCTGGAACCCGTGGCCACTGCTGTCCTGGACACCGCCGCTACTCTCCCCGGCCTTCCCGTCCACCTGTCTATCACTGTCCAGCACTCGCCAGGCTTCTCTCCCGATTTCCCCGATCCTGAAGGCGATCCCTTCCCGGGTTTCTCAGTGCGCAATGCGGAGCGCGCCGAGCTCGAGATGATGGACAATGGCCAAACCATCAGCCGGATCCGCTACAGGCTCGTTTCCCACGTGCTCGACTCGACGCTCGTGATTCCGCAGCTCCCGATCGACTTGCTGCCGGCCGACAGCACCGCGCGGCCCGGCTTCGCCCTGACCGATCCCCTGGCCCTTCACATCGGATCCCGCATCGCTCCCGACGAGGCCGGAGCCGCCGAGGCCCGCCCGGAGCGGCCACCTGTGCCGATCCCCACCCCGATCCCATGGGGGCGGATCGCCTTCGCCACGGCTATCGCCGCACTGGGCGCGTGGCTGTTGTGGCGCTGGTGGAAACGTCGGCGCGAGCGAGAAGTGCCGGAGTCGATCTTCACGACCTTCGAGCCGGCGCGCCCCGCCGATGAGGTCGCGCTCGAAGAGCTCGACGCTTTGGGCGCTTCGGAGATCGCCCGCGATGGACCCGCGAAACGCCTCTACACCGATGCTTGCGACATCTTGCGCCGCTACTTCGACGGCCGTTTCGGCATCGACGCGCCCGATCTGACGAGCGAGGAGCTGGTTCTGGCGCTCGAGCAAGAGACATTGTCCGGTCGTGTCCGAAGCCTCGTGAGGAACGCGATGCGCGAAGCCGATCTGGTGAAGTTCGCCCGCCTCGATCCCGCCTGGTCGGAGTGGGCGGGGGTTCTGGACCGTGCGCGCGAGATCGTGCAGTCGACCACGGCGAAGCCGGCGGTCATCGATCCGCTCTCAGTCGACCCCGAGGGCGCTTTGCCGGCTCCTGTGACCGCGTCGGAGGAGGACGATGCCTGAGACCGTCTTCCGCTTCGAGTCGCCTTGGCTCTTGCTGGGCCTGCTCGTTCCGCCGATCGTGGGGGCGTGGCTCTTCGTGATCGTTCCGCAGCGCCGGCCGGCGATCCGTTTCCCCCGGGTTTCGGAGCTGCTCGAGATCGAGCCCTCGGCGGTTCAGTCGATGCACTGGCTGCCGGGCGCCTTGCGCCTTGCCGTCCTCGCCCTGCTTCTGCTCGCGGCGGCCCGTCCCCAGACCGGAAGGAGGGTCTCCACCGTGCTCACCGAGGGGATCGACATCGTCGTGGCGCTCGATGTGAGCCGTTCGATGCTCGCCGAGGACTTCAAGCCGCGGAATCGGCTGCACGTGGCCAAACAGACGATCGGGCGGTTCATCCGCGGCCGGAGGAACGACCGGATCGGGCTGGTGGTCTTCGCGGGCCGCGCATATACGCAGTGCCCCCTCACGACCGACTACGGCGTGCTGCAATCGCTGCTGCACGAGATCGAAGTGGGCATGCTGGAGGACCCGACGGCGATCGGAACCGCGATCGCGACCTCGGCGGCGCGCCTGAAAGACACCGAGGCTATCTCGAAAGTCGTGATCCTGGTCACCGACGGCCGAAGCAACGCGGGATCGATCGATCCGCTGACCGCCGCGGAGCTCGCCTCGGCCGTCGGGGTGAAGGTCTACACGGTCGGGGTGGGGCGCGAAGGGCTGGTGGACTATCCCGATCGCCGCATGAGAGGCGGCTACACGCAGATCGAGTCGGATATCGACGAGGAGACCCTCGCCACGATCGCCGAGCGCACTGAGGGGGCGTTCTTCCGGGCGCACGATCCAGAGGCCCTCGACGGCATCTTCGCGCGGATCGACGAGATGGAGAAGAGCAAGCGGGAGACGAAGGACTACACCCGTTACCGTGAGATGTTCTTGCTCCCCGCGGCTCTCGCGCTGCTGCTGCTGCTGCTGGAACGATTGCTCTCCGCGACCCGCTTTCGAACGGTTCCGGGCTGATGAGATTGGCGATTCCCTGGCTCCTGGTCCTGATCCTGCCTGCTCTGGTGCTGCTGCGCGTTTTTCGCGCGCGGCGGATCAAAGCGGTGGAGGAGGGGCGCGCGCTGATGGCCGGCAGCCGTCTCGGGGAGCTCGCACCGGGGCTGGCCGATGGTCGTGGGCGGTGGAAGGGGCTCCTCGTTGGATGCGCGACGGTGCTGGTGGTCGGGGCGATGGCGAGGCCACAATTCGGCACCCGCTTCACTCAAGTGAAGAAGGAAGGGATCGACATCGTCTTCGCCATCGACACATCGCTCTCGATGTTGGCGGAGGACCTTCGCCCGAACCGTTTGGAGCGGGCGCGTCTGGAGATCGAAGCGCTGCTTCCGCGGCTCGGCGGCAACCGGGTGGCGATCGTTGCCTTCGCCGGGGCCGCCTTCGTTCAATGCCCTCTCACTCTCGACCACGGAGCGCTCCGCCTTTTTCTCGATGCTCTCTCTCCCGATCTGATCCCGAGGCCGGGAACCGATGTGGCTGCAGCGATTCGCAAGGCGATCCGCTCCTTCCCCTCGGACGAGGTCGCGTCGCGGGTCATCGTGCTCCTGAGCGACGGGGAGGGCTTCGAAGGCGACGCCGAGAGAGCGGCCGATGCGGCGGGCGAGCGAGGAATCGTGATCCACGCGGTCGGCATCGGCAGCCCC
>CAZFNT010000606.1:0-2763 GCA_964520315.1 uncultured Gemmatimonadota bacterium | reverse complement strand
GCCATCGCCATGATCGAATGTTGCGGATTGACACCGAGATTGGTGGGGAAGACCGAGGAGTCCACGACATAGAGATCGCGGACGTCGTGAGTCTCGAAGCTGGGCGACACGACGCTGGTCGTTGGATCGGAGCCCATGCGACAAGTGCCGAAGAGATGGGTCGCCACGATCGTGAGCTGATTCGGCCTGAGCACTGCGTCGTCGAGGATCTTCAATTCATCAGGAGATCGGAACGACTCGGGCAAACCGAAGATGCCGGGCAGAACCTCTGTGGCACCTGCGGCGAAGTGGACTTCGCAAGTCTTTCGCAGCCCCTTGGTCAGCGCAGCCATATCCCAATCTGTGAGCGAGAAAGAGATGAGGGGGCGATTGCCGCCGGCCGACCTGACCCGGCCATGTGCGCGTGCGCGAATTTGGGCGGCGATCACGACCATATGCGAGTAGCGACGCAGATTGTCCACAAGTCGACTACCGACTCCCGGCAACCTCGCCGCGGCCAGTTCCGGTGGCAGACCGAGTGTCTCGAGCTTGAAGCCTTGATCGCGGAACGAGGCGCATTCGTAGCCTTGGCTCGCCCCCTGCCACATCCTCACCTCTTCGTCGAATACACCGACGACACCTGCGCCGGGGTGCGCCTGAAAGTGTCGCCCCAGCTCGCCGGAGGAGTTGGCGAGTCCGCTACGGAAGAGGAGGAGGGGGGACTGAATCGCGCTCGCCGCCACAACGACCCCCTTGCGGGCGCGAATATGCAATGGATAGGTGTCGCGACCGCTTCGAGCATCGACGAATCTGCCGACGACGCCCGCGGCTCGTCCGCCGTCGGTCATCACACGGTCGACGCGGCATGTTGCATAGATTCGCGCTCCATCGCGCTGCGCCCTGGGCAGGAAGGTCAGATCCATCGACAGCTTGGCCTCGTTCGGGCAGCCTTGAAGACAGCGGCCCGAGCCACGACAGTTCCGTTCGGCGCGATCGATCCGCCGCCCCTCGACGCCGAGCTTCTCGCAGCCGATCTCCATCAGCGAATTGTGCCTGCCCATCGCCTCGTCGCTCACCGGCGCGATCCGGATCTCGCGTTCGATCTTGCCGAAAGCCTGTTCCAGATGATCGAAGGGGATCGCTTCGCCCACGCCGCGGTCCCGTCCCCAAAGATCGACCACATCTTCCGGCATGCGCCACATGATGGCGGAGTTGATCACAGAGGTGCCACCGAGAGCGCAACCTTGCAGCACCGGGATCAGGGCGCTGCCGAAGGCGGCATTGGTGCCCTGGTCGCGCCAGGCCTCTTTCATGGTCGGGTAGAGGGGCGGCTTGCGCCGTTCCCGGGGCCATGGCGGCCCCTCTTCTACCACGATCACCTCTTCGCCGGCCGCGGCGAGAACCCGCGCCGTGGTCGCTCCGGCCGGGCCCGAGCCCACGATCACATAGTCGCACTCGTCTCCTGTAGGGCGAGTGATCTGCTCGTGTGTGAAAAGCATGGCTCAGATCTCGATCGGGGTGATTGCGTCGTCGTGTTCGACGCCGAACTGTCGTTGGATTTCGGGAAAACCGAGAAAAGCCGTGCCGGCGATCATCTTCACCAATGTGATCGTCTGCCGGAGCGCGTACCATCTGCTCTCGTAGAGTGTCAGGAGGTAACGTTCTCTTTCTTCCCTTTCGAGCCCGCCAAAAGTACAGAGGCGACGAATCACCAAAAGAGGCATCAAGTAGATGATCGCCATCGTGAGGCGGTAGACGGTCGCCACCGGCAAAGGAGAGGAAGCGACTTGTTCGGTGTAGAAGCGCCCCATCGGAACGTCGCGCGCCCCTCTAGGCGCCTCGGGTGTGGCTGGAAACAGAGTTTCGAAGATCCTCTCGGCCCAGCGAACTTCTCTCTTGGTTGGTTTCATCGAAAGGCCCTTCTAGGCTAAGGGGTCGGCGAAGAAATAACTCCCCGGGTTTGCGCCCAGATGTGCCGGAGATGCGGTGCAGATGGGATGCAAACACGGGAGTCATTTCTTCGCCGACCCTAAGGCGCACCGCGCCGAGCGGGCGAAATAGATCATAGCGGCCAAGGTGAGGCCGTCGAAGAGAAATGCGACGAGAAAGAGCGGGTAGTCGAGCACGCACAAATAGACGCTGAGAAAGCCGAAGGCGGAGCAACCTTTCAAGAAGACGAGCGGCACGAGTGTGGGATAGTACTTGCGCAGATCGACCAAGAGCAGCGCGCACATGAAACCGAGTGTCATCACATTTCCGGTCCCCAGGATGCGCCAATAGAGACTGGTTTCCGAGTAGGGGTAACTGGAGGCTCCGAAGAGCATCGCGACCTCTTGCAGAGACGACCAGGCTAGCTCGGGTGCGAAGAGATAGAAAAAGGCCGGGATGATGAAGTTCAAGGTCAGAAACGCGTAGACGATTCGGAATGCTCGGAGCTTCATTTCGCTGCACCCTTTCGGCGGTGGTTGTCTTCTTCGTCGATCGAGGCGAGTAGGCGCTCGTCCATGTCGCGCAGCCCCGCGCTTGCAGCTTCTCGCGCCCTTGCCCCGTCACCGGCCCCGATCATATGAACCACGAGCTCGTAGTAGGCCAGGTTCTCTTGCCTGTGCAGAATCATCGATTCGACGAGGTTCTGGATGGTGTCGACCGCCCGCACCACGGTGTTGAAGGTCAGCTCGACGGCGAGGTTCTTGCAGCAGCCGAGCACGATCCGCGTGAAGCGAAGATCGCCCTCGGCGAAGGCGGCGGGGTCGTCGACGCGGCTTCTTTGGGCGTCCGCCTCGG
>CAZFNT010000605.1:0-2777 GCA_964520315.1 uncultured Gemmatimonadota bacterium | reverse complement strand
TCGCTCTCCGGAGCCGTGATGGATCCGATCGCCATGAAGGAGCTGCTGCCGGACTACATGGAGATGGGCTTCCCGGAAGATGCACCAGTCGTCTCCGACGAGGTGCTGCTCCTCTCTGAGAAGGGCTTCCGCAAGGCTCCCTTTGTACCGCCGACTCTTCGACAGCATGGCTACCACATCGTCAGCCTCAACAAGGTCGTCAAGTGGATGGCGGGATTTTGCGAAGAGCACGCCATTGAAGTGATGCCCGGCTTTCCCGCGTCCAGACTCCTCATAGAAGACGACAGAGTCGTCGGAATTCAGACCGGCGATATGGGGATCGACCACGACGGAAAACCAAGGTCGAACTTCGAGCCGGGCATGATTCTGAAGGCCAAGGTCACCGTCTTGGGCGAAGGACCGCGAGGACACTTGGCGAAGTTCCTTACGAAGGAAATGAACCTCGACGAAGGCCGCAATCCCCAGATGTATGGCACTGGAATCAAGGAAATCTGGAAGCTGCCCAAGGGCCGCGCGGTCCCAGGCAAGGTGACGCACACAGCGGGTTATCCGCTCCACCGAGATCAGTACGGAGGCACCTGGATCTACCATATCGACGACGAACATGTTTCGATCGGGATGGTGGTTGGCCTGGACTGGAAAGACCCCTTGCTGGATCCCCATCGCCTCCTTACCCGCTTCAAGCAACACCCTTACATGCAGGACCTTCTCAATGGTGGCGAAATCGTCCGTTACGGAGCGAAGACGATCCCCGAAGGGGGCTACTACTCGATGCCGCGTATGGCCGTCGACGGGTGCGTGATCGTTGGAGACTCCGCCTCGACACTGAACACGCCGCGGCTCAAAGGGATTCACACCGCGATGAAGAGCGGCATGCTGGCTGCGGAGACGATCTTCGAGGCGTTGGTCTCCGGCGACACCTCCTCGGCAGCGCTGGGAGCTTATCCGCGCGCACTCGATGACAGTTGGCTGGGGCGAGAATTGTACAAGGTGCGCAACTTCCGGCAACCCTTCCAGAAGGGCAAGGTGAACGGCATTATCTGGGCGGCTCTCGCACAGGTAACCGGAGGACGCTTGCCCTCCGGCAAAGTCCGCACAGGCCCGGATCACACCGAGAAGCAGACCCTGGCGCAATTCTACGACGGTCAATCACCGAATGTTGACCCATTCAGCAACGATATCAAGGGGGATGCCCTACTCGACAAGCTCACCGATGTCTATCATTCCGGCGCGATCCACGAGGAGAATCAGCCTTCTCACTTGCAGGTCGCCGATCTGGAGCTGTGTCGAACAACTTGCGCCAAGGAGTACGGGAACCCATGCCAGTACTTCTGTCCCGCTGGCGTCTACGAGATGGTCGACGACGACGAGAATGGCGGAAAGAAATTGCAGATCAACTTCTCGAACTGCGTCCACTGCAAGACTTGTGATATCTCGGATCCGTACGAGATCATCACATGGGTAACACCGGAAGGCGGCGGCGGCCCTGATTACACCAATATGTAGGCTACTGGGGCTCCGTTGAGAGCTCCTTGGCATCGAGCGCGCTACGAACATCGTCTTGAATCCGGTCCAGGGCATCCCGTGCGGCTCTGACTCTGCTCCCACGGGCTTGCTCGACCCTCTCCCGCAGGCGTTCGTCGAGGCGCGGAACGAGCTCAGCGCCGATGACGATCACGAGCTCTTTCTCCGACAGCTCCGCGCGATCGTACCCGGTGAGATAGCGGATCCCGAGCAGCCAGCTCGGAAGGTTCTTCAGGAAAGGAATGCCTTTTCGAACGTGCAACTCCTCGGTCGAGAAGAGCCCTGCCAGCACGGTTTCCTCTCCGTCTAGCAGGAACACCTCGGTCGACGCCTGATCTTTCTTGATCTGAGTGGACACCGCATCAGGAATTGCAGACGAACGCTCGGCTTCGATGACGAGATGAATGAACGACATTCCCTCAACCTCGATCACCTCGGGACTCACTGTCAGGATTGTTCCGGTACTGAAGAAATTGTCGATCACATTGCCCGCGAAATCCCGCGTCTTGATCGAAAAATCCGTACCTACTTGAACTCGGCCTCGGCGCCCGGTAAGCACGGTGATTCTCGGGCTGGCGATGATTTCCCCGAGATTCTCCGATTCGAACGCCTTGAACGCCCCGGACAATGTGAAATTCGACACTACCGTCTCGCCTACGCGCACCTTGAAAACGTCGTCGGTCACGTTCGTCGCGCCAAGAAACTCGACCTGGTCGCCGGAAGAGCCGAGCAGCGCCGACCAGTCGACCCCGATCTCCCTGATCTGCTTCCGGTCGGCCTCGAAGAAGGTGGCTGAGATCACGACCTCGCGTTGATCCGCGGTGACCATGTCGGCGAGCCCACCGTCACCGGCCACGCCGTCGACGGCGCTGACAAGATAGTGGTCCTTGAACTCTTTGTAGGAGAGTGCATTCGATCGCAGGATCATCTCGAATGCTTTATGCCAGGGTACGTTTACGATGTCGATCCCTATGGGATCGCCCCTTCTGTCGAGGTCGATGATCACCTTGCCTTCGCTCTCCTTCGCGACGGCGCTCAAGACCTCGATCGCGCGTCGAATCGGCATGTCTCTGCCCAAAGACACGACTTCGTCCGCTGGCGCTCCCTGCGCAAGTCGCGCAATCTCCTTGTCATCGGCGGCATGGGCGGTTGGCGCGCCGACAGTCCATGCGCATAAGATCAGTAGCATGATCAACGCTCTCGGGGCTCGAGCCGTGTTCATTTCGGGTTCTCCAATCACTGATTCGCTCCCA
>CAZFNT010000604.1:0-2781 GCA_964520315.1 uncultured Gemmatimonadota bacterium | reverse complement strand
CGGGGTTCGACGTCGTCTTTCCCGGGCGGAGTTAGCTGCCCGGGTCTATGCAACTAGAACGACAATGGAGCGACTTGCATAGAATCCCGATGCTCGCCTTCTGGCGACTCCTAATCAGCGATCGCTGAAGGCACGCATTCAGGCGGTACTCGCCCCGGCTCGAACGCGACCCAAGACCCACCGTCGTGTGCCTCTGGATCGCCCACATGCTCGTCGAGCCATTCGAGTGTGGTACGCAGCTTCAGCTGAGGAGCCACGTTTTCGAACGCGGCTGCCTGGTAGTCACCGTCGGGCCATCGGTCGCGCCATGACAAGTCCGCGTTGAAGTGGTACCAGACCGTGCCGCCACGGGCACCATCAGACTCCTCGACAAGCACGGAGAATCCCTCCGCACTTCGATCCCTGAGTTCGAAGACGTTGCTCCGGTTGTCCGGCGGAACCAACGAGCTCTTAGGGAATCGAATGTATGCGAGGTGGTGCGCGGGTTGCGGTCCACGGTATGCGCGGAAGGGTGGCGCCTGGCCATCCAGCAGCTCGGGACGAGTGACAATTACGACTCCCGAGCCGACGTGGTTGTGCGTCCCCACGAGAATCAACTCTTCCTCGCCGTCTTCCGCCAGATCCCATTGGTAGATATTGTAGATCACACCCGGATGCCAGTACTCGCCCACCACCTCGCCTTCCGCGTCGAAGAGGACGAGTTGGGTGGGGTATGAGGATGAGTGGATGACCTCCGCGAGGATCAGCATCGAACCATCGGCGGAACGAATCGCGGAGACCTCCGAGGGATAGAAGCAGCCCAGCGGTCCATCCAAAGATCCTCCCTCGAGTTCTGGGCCCAACCGCCGTCGCCACAGCTCATCACCGTGGTGATCGTAGAGCAGCAGCATTGGCGGATGCTCGTTCTTCGCATCGCATTCGCCCACGAGTGCTGCGACCTCTCGATGTCCGTCACCACTAAAGTCCGCTGTCTCGATCCACCGGTCATCGACAGTCGCCGCATCGCGCGAGGGGCCGATCGGCAGGTGTCTTTCCCATATCGCTTCGCCGCCACGCGCAGGAATGCCCACAAGCAGATCCGGCGGGCGAAAATGCGCTCTTTCGAGTTCAGGGCCGAAAAGTCGGGCCACCACGGGAACACCCAACCAGGCGCTCGCGGCCACCAAGAAGAGCCCGAGCAAAGGACCCGCCCGGCGTCGAATCGTCCGAGGAATTTTCTCACGCCGTGTGATGCGCGGATCGCGCCAAGTTTCCATCACAGTCTTCACTGCAACGATTTCAAGCGCCGCAGCAGGGTGCTCCTCGCGTATTCCCTCCAGCGTTGATCGCGCGGTTGCCTCATTGCCGATCGGCACCAGAAAGATCGCTGCTCCGGAAAGAAGCGCACTCTGAGTCTTGGCGGCGATCCCATTCTCTCCGACCGATCCCACCCTTCCCCTCGGATCCACCGCGCCTGTGGCCACCACGCTGCGACGCAGCCGGCGTCGATCGCCCACTTCCGCCGCTCCCATAGCGTCCAGAGCAGCGATCGCCGCTGCGAGACCGATCGACCCACCCTCGTAGTGGACTCCTTTCTCCGGCAGAGAGAAGAGCCACGCTCGAGCCGGGCGTCGGCCCGCCACCAACCGGGCCGCCGCCGCGGCATCACGGAGTGTTTGCGTGTAAAAATCAACGAGCGCGGTCGACACAAGAGCCACCAGAAATATTTCGGACGCTGCCACGTGCTCGAACTGGCAGGAGACGGCAGCAGTCCAGCTGAATATGCCGGCCGGCGTGGCGGCAATCAGAGGCACCAGGGCTGAGGGATTTGAGTCTTGGTCGTCCCGCGTCTCGCCTCGGAGCCGCGCGGCTCGCTCTCTCGCGCCTCGAGCGATTGCCGCACGAGTCTGTTCCACTCGCACATCCACATCTGGTGCAAATGCACATTCGTAGAGTCCGAGCGCGCGTACCGCTGCCTCGGAGAGCGGTTGCATGACCCCGCTCCAGTCGACGCCATCGGCACGACTCAGCAGGACATCGACATCTTCCAAGAGCACACTCTCGGCCACTGGATCCAGGGACTCCCCGATGTCAGTCGTGCGTCGATCGATCGTCGCGAATCCCACCGGCACCAGACACCGTCGAAACTCGTCACGCATGTGGTAACCCCATCAGCAGATGTACACATCAATGCCCAGCGATCCCACTCATCCAGGTGGCTTGTTGGTTGGAAAGACAGCCGCACTGAGCCTAGCCGAAGGTTCGAGGGCCTCTATCTCAGCTCTCCCATCGGTGGCGGTCACGAGCCATCGATCGCCGACATCGTTTTGGATGAGAATCCGCAACGTACCTTCAGCTTGTCTCTCTGGAGCGCTCAGGACGACGTTCCAATGTTCACCTTCGGGTGAGAGTTCGACGCTCACCGAACGGCCGGGGCCCCCTCTCAATACCCAACGTGGGGATTCCTCGTTCGGCTTGGGAACTCGCTCGAGCTCGAGCCTGGCCGAGGGGGAGACGATCTCCACGCGCGTGGTATTGGGGTCGATGTGCGTGCCCGGAGGAAGCGAGGCTCGCCCTCGGGCGTCCACAGCCTCTTCGACATCCGGCACCCCGGATTGGATGAGTCGAACAAGGTGGGGACCGCTCTCGGGTTCCACACCCACATGCGCGATCAATCGGTCTTCGGGCAGCTTACGCAGCACTCGAACCACTTCGCTGCGTCCCGCCGCCGAAAAGGTCGCGATTGCTTCGAACCTGAGCCCTCCCCCTGTCTCCGCCGCGAGGCGAGGCCGGGTCTCATCC
>CAZFNT010000603.1:0-2784 GCA_964520315.1 uncultured Gemmatimonadota bacterium | reverse complement strand
GGATCGGAGCAATCGCTCTCCCCGCGCGAGGGGAGTGCCGCCGCCGACGAAGCTCACCTCGTACTCAACAGAGCTTCCGCCGGAGTCGTCCTCCCCGGGGCCCTCGATCCCAACCGATACCGCGATGCCGACCCCGGCCCGCTCCCACACTACGGGGAAGGGGACCGTTTCGCGCAGCAGCGCCGATCGTTCCGCCCACAGCGAAGTGTCCGGAGGCGCCGTCGTTTCCGTGGCTTCCTCTTCCCCTCCCAGAAGTCGCTTCAGCTTGTCGACCGTGGCTGAGTATCTCGATCGGTATCGTCCCGACGGATCGGTGACCGGCTCCACCAGCACGCTGAACTCCAAGTCGGCGATCAGCACACTCCGCAGTGTAGGGATCGGATCGACCGAGCGGTCGGCTTTGCCCGCGAAGGGGGGGATCGCCACCGGAATCGGCTGAAGCCCGGCCCGGCGCAGCCCCAGATAGACATCTTCACCGGCGGCGGTGCTCGCGAGCAGAAGCCCCGCGCAGAGTGGGAGCAGCAGAGCGAACCTCACGGTCACCTCACCCTTCCCGCACGAATTCGAAGTGCACGCCCAGGTAGCGATCGCGGATCGAGGGCGGCAAGGGCAGGAATCTGCCGACGCGCTTGACGGCGCTCAATGCCGCCCGATCGAAGGTCACGCTTCCCGATGCCTTTTCGATCCTTGCGCCCTCGACCCTGCCGTTGCGCACGATTCGAAAGTAGACCACGCATCGCGCTTCGCCGCTTCCTCGAGTCGAGCGCCACACGCGGTTGACCCTGGCGACTATCTGCTGAAGATAGGGGTCGGCGATGCGCACATCCCCATCCAGGCGCACCGGTCCGGTCACCGGAGCGGCAGCATTCCGTGGCGCGGGCTCGACCGACTTCGGTTCGCTCCTTTCTTCGACTTGCGGCTCCTGCTTCGGCTCGTCTTGGCGCGGAAGGGGGTGAGCTTCGGGCTGATGACGCGGGCGTGCCTGAGTTCGCTTGGGCGGCCGGATCTCCTTCTTCGGCCTCTGTGGCGGAGCCGGTGCCGGCTGAATCCGCTCGGGCCGCACGAGATCGACGCGATACACCGCCGGCATCGGAGGCGCCGGTCTTGGCGATACACGCAAGGCCACCAGTCCGATCACCAGCGCGTGCAGCGCGACGGAGAGAGCGAGATCGCTGATCCTGGGTGCCGGCCCCCCCCTCATCGATCACTTCCGTCTTCGTCGCGCGGGCTCGGCGACCAACCCCACGCCATCCACACCCGCCTCGGTCAGGAGCCCCAGAACCGACACGACATCTCCGTAGTCCGCGCCGCTGTCGCCGGCCAAGTAGACGGGAGAAAGAAGGTCGTCCCGATGGGCACGGATCGTTTCGATCAGGTTCTTCCTCTCGATTGTCTCGCCGTCGACCAGAATCTCGCCCCCTTCGGTCACCGTGACGAGAATCCCCTGGGCCGATTCGAGCGGCCGCGCCGCCCTGGTCCGGGGCAGCTCGACATCGATTCCTCCCCTGAGCAGCGGGGCGGTAATGATGAAGAGCACCAACAAAACCAGCATCACATCGACCAGATTGATGACATTGATCTCGGCGATCGGGCGATCGTGGTTCAAGTGCGCACCTCGGCTACCCGATCGGAGATCTCCGAGACGGCGTTGTCTAGGTCGATGTTGATGCGTCGCAGCCGTCGAACACAGTGGTTGTAGCCCGCGACGGCGGGAATCGCCACGGCCAGACCGAAGAGCGTAGTGAGCAGCGCATCGGCCACGCCCGGCGCAACGACGCTGATGCTGGTAGAGCCGGTAGCGCCGATGGCCAGGAAGGTCTCCATGATGCCGTAAACCGTGCCCAGCAGGCCGAGCGAGGGGGCGATCGATGCCACCGTCGCGAGGACCGAGAGCTTCGACTCCAGTGTCGCCTGGCTCTCTGCCATCGAGCGGCGAAGCGCCCGCTCCGCATCGCCCCCTTGGTGCGCGGCATGTAGTGCCTTCTCCGCCAAGCGCGGCAGAGGTGAAGGGGACGCGATCGACGCGAGCGCACTGACGGGGGCTCCATCGCGCAGTTGGCGAAGAAAGGAGCGTCCGCCTACATAGACCGCGCGGAGCTGTCGGCTCTTGCCGATGATCACCGCCCACGAGAGCAGCGAGAGCACGGTGAGCACGACGACGATTCCCAGTCCGACTCCCCTGAGCTGGAAAACGCTCGAGAAGACACTTGGCGCCCCGCTGAGCACGAGGGGAGCATCCGGGGACTGAGCGAGCGCGCTGCTCCCTAGGAGTAGCTTCGCCGCGATCGGGTTCATTCTCCCTCCCGCGAGCGCCGGACGAGCTCGAACACGACGATTCCCAGGGCGGTCGCCACGTTCAGAGATGACTTGGCTCCCAGCATCGGGATGCGCACCAAGATATCGGCCAACGCCAGCACTTCCGGCGAGATGCCAAAGACCTCGTGCCCAACCAAAAGAGCGGCGCGATTCGGGATCTCGCAATCGAAGAGATCCCGAGCATCCGATGCGGTCTCGATCGCCACGACCGTTCGGCCATCGAGGCGAGCCTCGGTCGCCGCCTCTATGGCGGATCCGAAGCATCGCCACGGCACCACCGACTCCGCCCCGAGCGCGGTCTTCGCCAGCTTTGGATTCGGAGGACGTGGGGTCATTCCGCACAGATCTATCCGCTCCACACCGGCGCTATCGGCCGTGCGGAAGATCCCGCCCACATTGTGGGCACTTCTAACCTTGTCGAGGATGACGATGGGATGGCTATTCAAGTCGCGCATCCTACCAGGATCC
>CAZFNT010000602.1:0-2786 GCA_964520315.1 uncultured Gemmatimonadota bacterium | reverse complement strand
CGTGGTCCGGCAAGTCTCCCAGGGCGATCGTCACTTCGAACTCGACCCGATCGCTCCCTTCCGGTCTCTGAATCGCGATCACCGCGACGTGCTCGACCGTTCCTTGGAAACGCAGGTCGGGCAGCGCCTCCACCGACACTTGGACCGGCGCGCCACGTTCGACGTACTTCACATCCGCCTGATCGACGCGGCAACGAACCACCAGAGCGCCGAGATCGCCGATGGAGAAGAGCTCTTTGCCGGTTCCGGGAGTGCCGAGTGCCGGCCGAACGACCTCTCCGATCTCGAGGGATCGGCGCAGAACAGTCCCGCTAACCGGCGCAAGTATATCCGCGACCCCCACCCGCACGCGCGCCGCGCCGCCCCCTTCTTCTTCCATCGTTCGCAGCTGCGTGCGACGCAGCTCGAGTGTCGCCTGGGCAACTTCGAGCTCCGCGGCCACCAGATCGAGCTCATCGGCCGCGGCGCGCCCTTCATTCACGAGCTTGGCCCTCCGGTCTCGTTCTTCCACCGCGAGCGCCAGCGAAATGCTGTCTTGCAGAACCGCGACTCTCGTGCCGAGGTAGCGAATATGCTCGTCGGACTCCACGTCGAGCGTCGCCAACACGCTCCCCTCTTGCACGAAATCCCCTTCCGCCGAGCCAAGAGTCGTCACCGTTCCACCCAAACGAGATCGAACGACAACCGACGATCTCGGAGCGATCGATCCGGACTCTCGAAGGCGCCGGACGATATCGACCCGCTGAACCACAACGAGGGCCGGTTGGTCCTCCGCCAACCGCGAGGGAGCGCCGCAGCCTGGGGTCATCGCCGGCACGCCCACCAGCGCCCAAGCCGCTCTCCAGGCTACTGCGCGACGTCTACTACTGCCGGCCACGGTGTGCTCGCGCGAGCCCCCCCCCACAAGATCAGCCCAAGGGCAAAGGTCACGAAGACCGTAAAAAGCAGATTTCCGTATCGGCGTGCGGGCAATGGACCTCCCGAGGGTTCGGCAACGGCCGCCAAGTTAGCGACTCCATCGCGCGAGGTCAAGCTCGCCGGTCCCTCGACGCCGGCTACTCCTCGGTGATCTCCTCGCCGTCGAAAGAGAGCACGAACTCCTTCTTCTCGTTTCTCGACGCGATGTGAACAGGGCGACTCCACACCCGATAGAGGTTCTTGAGCGTCGCGATCGCTTTGTCGAGATCCAAGACAGTGCCCTCGAAACGGTGCTGCAAGAAGAGCTCCCCTCGATTGCGATGATTCGCGTCGATGACGTCGATGAGAGGGTTGCCCATGTTCGTGAGCGAGAAGAGCAGACGCTCCTTGATCCGTTGAAACTCCCTCGATTCGATCTCGTAGCGTTCAGCGGAGGAGTTGTAAGAGAAGCTGAAGAACTTGTTGCGACGGCAGAAATCCTCCGTGAGGAACTCATCGATGAAGGTCACGTCGTTGTACAGGCGCCTGACCTCGAATATTTTCTCGCGCCCCAGTCCCAATTGTCTGTCCCAATCTCTGCGCTCTTCCAAAGCGTCGCACAGCTCGTACTCGACTCCGAAACGACCTCGATCCCAGCGATCCTCGATATCGCGAAAGAGCTCGATTCCGATCTTGTATGGATTCACCTGCCGGCCAGTATTGGCCGTCACGCCAGCGTGCTTCTGAGCGTAGTCAATTATCTCGGAGTCGTCGAGGATCTCGGTCGTCATCAGCTTGCTGTGCCAATACGAGGCCCATCCTTCATTCATGATTTTCGTTTGACCTTGCGGTGCGAAATACAGCGCTTCTTCCCTCACGATCTCAATGATCTCCCGCTGCCAAGGCTCGACCGGCGCATGCTCCACCAAAAAGGTCATCACATCACGCGCGGGCTCCGATGGAAACTGCTTCGAGCGCCGTTCCTTCCCCTCTATCGCAGCTCGCTGCGATACGATGAACTCTGGCGGATTGATGTAATCCTCCATGTACGACTTCGCTCTGAGTCGGGGCACGCCGTCGCCTCGATCCGCATCGGAGCTGCTCCTCTTCTTACGCGTCGTGCGGCGAATCCCACCCGCGTGAACATCGACGAGGTTTTCGAGCGATAAACACACATCGATGAACTCTTCGACCGTGTCTTGACCAAAGCGCGCCATCAACGACCTGACTCGTGAGGCGTGGTTCGCCATCTCGTCCATCATCTTCCGATTCGTGTGGGAGAACCACATGTTGTTCTTAAAAAAGTCGCAGTGCCCATACACATGCGCCATCACCATCTTCTGTGTGATCATCTCGTTCGATTGGAGCAAGTATGCGTAGCAGGGGTCGGTGTTGATCACCAGTTCATAGATGGTCTGAAGCCCATAGGCGTACCCTTTGGCGAGGCGATTGAACTCCATTCCCCAGCGCCAATGCGGGTAGCGGGTAGGGAAGCCCTGGTAGGCCGCGATCGAGTTGATCGTCTTGTAGTCGAGAACTTCGAAAATGACCTCATAAGTATCGAGCCCGGCCCCTTCGACGATCTCTCGAATGCGGTACTTGGCAGCCTTCAAATCACTCGGGAATGCGGCGTGAATCACGACTCACTTCCCCTTTCCGAGGAACTCCCTGATGGAGCCGTGAATCCCGTCTCGACCCTGAATATCGCTGAGCACGACCTTCTCGTCGCTCGAGAACTGGCGCTTTAGATCCTTGATGAACTGTCCCGATCCATAAGGCGACTGAACCTGCCCGTAGCCGAACAGATTGGCGTCGGGCACCACCCGAGATTTCATGATTTCGAGGCAGGCTTCCGTGTCACCCCCCCCCCAGTTGTCCCCATCCGAGAA
>CAZFNT010000601.1:0-2787 GCA_964520315.1 uncultured Gemmatimonadota bacterium | reverse complement strand
GGCGCGGGTGCTTCGGGAGCTGGAGGGCTGGGGGTATTTGGGGGAATGATGGCTGCGAAGATCATTGACTGGGGGTTCGCGCGAGAATAGCTTGCCATTCTGGCATCCCGTCTGCACCGCATCTCCTGCCGATGACCGAGTCCCGAAATCCGCGCCCTTGGGCCATTCGCTGCCGCCGGATCGGTAGGCGCGGAGCCGCGGGGCATGCCTGGAATCGAATCACGGCGACCGGCAACGCAGTGTGCGGTCCCATCCCTTCTCCCTCTTCGACGTAGCGCTTTTGGAGAAGATGGGCTCGCGGGAGGCCTCTGGACCTTGGCACTCGCCGCTCGCGTGTCCTATTCTTTACGCAATTGCGAAGTATCGGAACCAATTTCTGCGCGGTCCCTATAAGGAAACCATGCCCCTTATCCACACATCTATCCGCACGCTTTTCTTGGCCCTGGCGCTTTCGCTGGCCGGTCCCTTCGATACGGCCGTGGCGGCTGAGAAGCTGCCTGCTTTCGACCTGCCGCGGCTCGATGGCTCGGGGAATCTGAAGCTCGCGCAGGTGCTCGGCAAGGGTCCGGTGCTCATCAATTTCTGGGCGGCCTGGTGCAAGCCTTGCCTGATGGAGGCGCCGGAGCTGGTCAAGCTCTATGATCGATACGGCGCGGCGGGATTCGAGATCGTGGCGATCAGCATCGATCAGAATCGGCCTGAGCTGGTGAAGGAAGCCGTGAAGAGGACGGGGATGGACTACACGGTGCTCACCGACTCCAAGGGGGTGTTCGCGAAGAAGATGGCGGTGCGATCGATCCCGACTAGCGTGCTGATCGATTCGAAAGGGGAGGTCGTGCGGATTTTTCAAGGCTACTTTCCCGGGATGGACCGTCAGATTGCGCAGGCGGTCGAGAAGCTGCTGCCCAAGGAGGCGACCGGGTCTTGATCAAGCCGGAGCGGTGCGCTCCGTAGCGCAGTGCGTCGGCGCTGGCGAGGGGTTCGGTGCTCTCGATCGCCAGCCCGAGCGATCTGGATGTGTTGGCGATCCCGACGCGTGAGCTCGGTATCGATCTGGGCGTGATCGATCGCGAGATGCAGGTGGTCTGGTCAAATCAGGTGGTCGTGAACAAGCGGCTCTCTCTTCCTGGTTGCCGATATGGCTGATCCACAGGCCGGCACGATTCAAGTGCCTGTGAATCGCCTCCGCGAATTGCTCTCGTTCTTCCCTTTCATCGAAGAGGTGGAAGCAGCCGCGGTCGTAGACCAGGTCGAATCCTCCCCCTTGGGTCCACGCAGAAACAGCTAGGGAGTTCTTCATCCCATCTGCACCACATCCCAGCGCGGGGTCGGGGAGCCCCGTATCCCAGGGCAGCTCCCCGGATCGATAGCGCTCCTCGAACATCTTCGCGTCTCGCATGGTCATCTCGCTTGGCTGATCGACTCAAACCCCTTCTTGTCGCCGCATCGTAGTCGATTCTTGGAAAAAAGGAGGAGCGCCCGCGGCGAGAAAGTAACCAGGTGCGGCTAATGCTCCCAGTGCCGCTCGGGCGACTCGCCGCCCGGCAGCTTCATCAAGCAACAGTTCTACTTCAGGAGATGCCCCATGAAACTCAGTACGGCCATCCCGTCTCTCAATGGTTCGCTTTGTCATTACAGCCGCGTCGCGGCCCTCGCCACCCTTGGTGTCGCCTTCGTTGCCCCAGCCCACGCCAGCTCCGACTACGACGAGCTTTCGCTGAAGAAGCTCGCGTCGAACGCGGAGTTGGTCTTCCGCGGCGTGGTCGAGCAGATCGACTACGCGACATCGGAGCCGCGCTTTCCCGGCGACCTCGGTGTTCCTCACACCTTCGTGACCTTCGATGTTGACGAGGTCCTCAAAGGCCGAGTGGAAGGCGCCGCGATCACGCTACGTCTCGAAGGCGGTGTTCGCGAGGCCGATGGCATCATACTTTCTCACTCGGAGGCACCTCGTTTCGATCTCGGCGACGAGGACATCCTCTTCGTGCATGGCAACGGCGAGAGTGTCACTCCGCTGGTCGGTTCGAGTCGAGGTCGCATCCGCGTGATCGACGGTCGCGCCTACACCGAAGAGGGCCGTGAGATCCAGGTGCGCCAGGGGCGCGCGCTTCTCGGCCCGGCGCATTCATTCCCCGAAGTGCGCACGCATCGCATCGGTGAGATCGAAACCGTCGTCGAGGGCGACAAGATCACCGAGCTCGCCGAAACCCATGCCGCACCGGTTGGTCGGATCCAGAACATGCTGGTCGATCTGCTGCCGGAGGCGATCGCGCCGATGGCAAGCGTGCCTTCGCTCGACGTGAGCCGTCCCTTCGAGGCGCGCGCTCTCGCTCCGGTCGCTCCGCCGGTCGACGAGGTTCGAGTCGCATCTCGCGCCATGAGCGCCGAGGACATCGCCGAGCGCGAAGCGCTCATCGCGAACGACTACAACCCGGTCCTGCCTGCACGAGACGCTCGATGAGCTCCGCCGGGAACCACCAATCCTCCTCCTTCACGCACTCCAAGCTCCATACACAGATCACAGGAAGAACTACCATGAAGAAGCGAACCCTCCTCCTCGCCCTGGGCACCGCTCCCGCCCTCGTCGCGCAGACAGCCCACGGCTACGAGCTCGAATGGGTCAGTGACAGCAACGCGGTCGAATGGTGCAGCAATTCGGCGAATATCCGATACAGCGCCGTCAGCTTCCCAGCCGGGACCGCCTACACCAACGCTCTGGACGATGTTATCGACATCTGGAACGACAATCCCAGCAACTTCAACTTCACTACGCAGATGAACGACAAC
>CAZFNT010000600.1:0-2802 GCA_964520315.1 uncultured Gemmatimonadota bacterium | reverse complement strand
GGCGTCGGCCCTTCCATGGCGTCGGGCAGCCAGACATGCAGCGGGAACTGCGCCGATTTGCCTACCGCGCCGATAAAGAGCAACACTCCCGCGACCGTGAGCGTCGTCTCCGACGAAAACGCTCCCGCCCCCACGTGGTGGTAGATCTGCTCCAGCCTCAGCACACCCAGCTCTTTCCAGACGAGCATGATGCCCAGCCACATGCCCAGATCACCTACCCGATTGACCAGAAACGCCTTCTTGCAGGCCAGCGCCGCGGATCGCTTCGGAAAAAAGAAGCCTATCAACAGATAAGACGACACGCCGACGAGCTCCCACCCCACGAAGATCCCCAGCAGATTGTCCGAGAGCACCAGCCAGAGCATCGAGAACGAAAAGAGCGACAGATAGCCGAAGTAGAGGTGGTAGCGCTCCTCCCCACGCATATAGCCGATAGAGAAGACGTGCACCAGGCAGCTCACCCCCACCACGACCAGCAGCACCCACGCCGTCAACGTGTCGATCGCCAGCCCCATGGGAATGGTGAAGCCTTCGACCTCGACCCAGCGAAACACGATGCTCCACTGATAGCCCGGCTCCCCCCCCGCCATCACCTGCCAGAAAATCCAGCAAGAGGCGATCAGCGACACAGCGATCGCACCCACCGAAACGAAGTCCCCGCCGCGAGGCAATCGTGCCCCCAGAAACATCTGAATCACGAAGGCCGCGAGCGGCACGAGCAGGCAGATTAGTGCGGCTGTGAGCATCGAGAGCTAGCCCCGCAGCAGGTGGATTTCATCCACCGTGATGTGTGTGTAGGTGCGGTAGATACTGAGCAGGATCGCCAGCGCTACCGCGGCCTCGGCCGCGGCGAGCACGATGATGAAAAGAGCGAAGACTTGACCGTCGATGCCCGGTCCGACGAAGCGGTTGAACGCGACAAGGTTGAGGTTGCCCCCATTGAGCATCAGCTCGATACCCATCAGCACCGTCACCGCGTTCCTTCGGGTCAGCACGGCAAACAGGCCCAGACAGAAAAGAACCCCGGCGAGAACGAGATAGTGCGCCAGACCGATCACGAGACCTCCTCCTCTCCCCCTCGACGCGCCACGAAGAGCGCCCCGATAAGAACCACCAGGAGCAAGACCGATATCTCCTCGAAAGGCAAGAGATGCGTCGTCATGATCGCGGTGCCGATCGCCTCCGATGTACCCTCCGGCTCCACCGGCACGACCAAGCTCCAATCGGCCCGGCGCGCCGCCGCCACGATCGCCACGAAGAACCCGCCGGCGATCAGCACCCCGGGCAGCGCTCTCAGCGGCTCGAGCTTCAGCTCCATGCCCTCGTGACGGTGGGTGAGCATGACGCCGAAGAGCAAGAGAACCGTGATACCGCCTCCGTAGATCAGAAGCTGCGCGGCCGCCAGAAAATCGGCCCGCAGGAACACATACATCGCCGCGACACCCAAGAAGGTGAACACCAGCGCGAAAGCGGCCCGAACGATGTTCCGCGTGAGGACGACGAAAGCCCCGGAGCCGACCGTGAACAGGGCGATCAGATACCAGATCGATGTCTCGAAGCTCATGGCGCCACCTCTTCGACGACGCCAGCCGACGAGCCCGTCTCCTTCTCGACGAATCCCGATGAAGGGTTCTTGTCCTTGTCGGGGTTCCGCCCGCAAAGCCCTACCCTGGGATCGCCCATCAGCTCCTCGGCCTTCTCCGCGAGCGCCGGTTTCTTCTCGCGGATCTTCTCGATCGCCAGCACGAACTCCTCCCGGAAGAGCGCCATGTCCCGAGCCGCCGTCCGCTCCCCCTGTGCGACCAAGTCATATTCCAGCGATTTGCGATCGAAGGTCGCCAACTCGTACTCCTCCCCCATCGTGATGCACTCGGTCGGACACACCGGAATGCAGTACCAGCAGAAGAGACACTTGTTGTAGTCGATGCTGAAACGCGAAACCAGCACGTTCTCTTTGTCGATCCTGTCGAAAGTCTGCTCGATGCAGCTCACCGGGCAAGCATTGGCGCACTGGTTGCACGCGATGCAGATGTCGACCTCGAGATGGTGCAGCCCCCGAAACCCATTCGCGACCTTCACCTCTTCGAAGGGGTAATGAACGGTCACCGACTTCCGGAAGAGGTAGCCGAAAGTGACGCGCAACCCGGCGATTCCGCTCGTCAGCCCCTCGTAGATATTTCGGAAATAGGCTCTCATCGCGGGTCCGTCTACACCAGGATCAGCCAGAAGGCCGCTCCGAAAACGTTGATGAAACCAAGCGGCGTCAGCACTTTCCACGCCAGGTACATGAGCTGATCCACTCGAAGGCGGGGGAAGGTCCACCGGAACCACATCTGCACGAACACGAGCAAGAGCACCTTCGCCATCAAGACCAGCGGACCGGGCAAGATCCCGAGGCCGAGCGGATCATGCCACCCGCCCAGATAGAGCACGCTCGCCACGACGGAGACCACGAACATCTCCGAATACTCCGCCAGGAAGAAGAAGGCGAAGCACATACCCGAGTACTCAGTATGGAAACCGCACACCAGCTCCGACTCTGCCTCGGGCAGATCGAAGGGCGCGCGGTTCACCTCCGCGAGCGAGGCGATGAAAAGCGCCCCGAAAGCGCCGATCGTGAAGGGCCCCCCCGCGAAGATGTTCCAGGTCCAGATGCCCCCCGCCTGCGCCTCGACGATCCCCTGCATCGACAAGGTGCTCGACGCGAGCAGCGCCGGAACCAGCGCCAACCCGACCGGAATCTCGTACGAAACGATCTGCGCCGCCGCCCGCATCCCCCCGTAGAGGCTCCACTTGTTGTTG
>CAZFNT010000599.1:0-2810 GCA_964520315.1 uncultured Gemmatimonadota bacterium | reverse complement strand
CGCTACGACGGCTACGGCTCGCTGGCTGTGTCGGGCCAGCGCTTGATTTGCGGTGGAGTCAGGTCGGACAGCGGCTGGGACCACTGGCCGATCTTTCACACCCTGCGAGCCGATTCGCTGGGCGGTCTCGATCTCGAATGCGTCGTCGAGCACCTCGATTCCGGCACCAACGCAAGCCACATCGTGGCCGACCGCGAGGGCGGGCTCTACATCGCCAACTATGGAGCGGCGTACGGGGGGCGCTTGGGCTCCGACGGCTGCGTCGAGTTCCTCGATCCGATCTTCTTCGGTGGAGTCGGTGGGCTGGCGATCAGTCCCGAGACGGGGCTCCTCTACATCGATCAGTATCCGGGCGTCTTGGGCATCTACCGCATCGTCGAAGCAGGGCGGGCGGTGCCGGTAGGGGTCATCGATCCGGGGGAGCCGCTGGGGGCGCTGGCGGTCCACCACGACCCAGCGCGGCGGCGGGACCTCGTAGCGGCGACCTCCGGTGACAGCCTCTTCGTATACGAGGCGAGCATGGGTGGCAGGGTGCGCAGGTTGATCGCCGATGGCAAGCATCCGCTCCCTCATCCACAGCTCACCTTTCTGGACTCGGGGCGCCTGGTGTGCAACAGCGGACATCGGGCGCTCTGCCTGTGGCACGGGAGGGATTTCTCGAAACACCGGCATCTGAAGGTACCGCAGAGCTCCATCGGCGGTTTCGTCCCGCTGACCGGGGACAAAGCCCTGGCAAATGGCTACGGAGGGCTACGTTTAGCCTGCCGTCTGCCCTCGGGCACCTACAAGATCGAGTCGGACTCCATTCCTTCTCTGAGGATCGAGACCGCCTCCGACTCCCTGGCATACGCAACCCTCAGTGTCGGCTACGACCAGTGGATCCACGTCGTCGACCATCGAGAAGGGCTCGCAGTCGTCGACTCCTTCGTCAACGAGCCCGTCGGGGGTGGGACGAGGTACCTTCAGATCGCGGGTGGCTACTTGGTGTCAGAGCAAGGCGTGTACGATCTCGAGGCCGATGCCCGCCGCCCGCCCTTCATCGGAGCGTTTCGTGACCGGGACTTCTACTCCCGTTTCGATGCGCGCCCCTTCCCTGGAGCGCCCGATGATCTGTTGATCGTCAATTCGGACGGCGCATTCAAGCTCCTTCTGTGGCGCGTCTCACGCACCGAGGGGCTCTCGAACATATGGGCCGGGTATGTGGATTGCTGCGCCGGCATTTCCCAGGCATTCGACGATACCCGCGATCTGCTCTATTGGGAGCAAACCAACGAGCCGGCGGGCATCCATGTCTACGACATCTCGGATCCGTACACCCCGCTGCTCCTCCACTTCGAGCCGACGAACTCGTTCCCGCGAAGCACCGGGGGATTGGAGGTGCTGAAGGGCATCGTACACACAAACTCCTTCAATGGCGACGTGCCGGGCCGGCCCGCGTACCAGCTCAGAGCCTACGAATGGAAGGGTTCATCTCTCGACCAGCTCGGGCCGATGCTCGAAGAGCCGATCGCGCCCTTCGAAATGGGCGTAGATCGAGGTCGCCTCGTGATCAATACAGGCACCGTGATCGAGCTCGACTTCGATCCGGTTCGTGCGTGCTCTTTCGAAGCCCGCGGCCACGCGCCTTGATCACTGCGAGTAGGAGCACGCCCCTGCTCACGCGTTCAGAAGCAGATGCGGTCCCGCCCCTCGACGATGGGCAGCCGCTGGAGTTTGCGTCGCCCTCGCGGTCGAGTCGAAGATCCCGCATATCGCCTCCATTTGGCTTTCTCTTGCACCGCTGGGTCACCCGCGTCCCCCACGGGGGTCTCGATCCGAGCGGTGAAGCTGCAGAAGCCGTCGGCGCCTTCGCATCGGGCAAGATCGAGGTGGTCGGCGCGAAGATGATCGCCGAGGAGGATCTCTTCTTCGCGAACCCGGACTGCTGACCGGTTCCCACACGCGGAAGTTCTTCTTTCAAATACGTTTGGCGTGTTGACAGGGGAGGAATCGGTCTGGTAGCGTCCGGTCGAAGGCATCGCGTATCGTGTTTTCTCACATACAGATACGATGCACGAGCCAATTTCGCCGGAGAGGGGCTGCCCGGGCCGAGGGCCCACCCCATGAAAGGCCGCTGGAAACATCGGTCGATGGGCGCATGGGCGGCAAGCACCCACCATTGCGGTCATGAGGAGGACGCGAACATGACGAAGGCGGATCTCGTCGAGCAAGTTGCTGATGATACGGGCCTGACCAAGAAGGACGCGGCAGCCAGTGTGGATGCGCTCATCGAGTGTGTTTCGCAGGCACTGAGCGAGGGCCAGAACATCGAAATCCGTGGCTTCGGGAGCTTCAAGGTGAAGTCCCGCAAGGGCCGCATGGCTCGAAACCCGCGCACCGGGGCCTCCGTTGCGGTTCCGGCTCGGGACGTACCTGTTTTCAAACCATCAAAAGACCTGAAGGCCCGCGTAGCCGGGTGAGCGCGAGCCAGCTGAGCACGGGCGCCCTGGGCGCAGCGTGCATCGGCCCGCGAGGAGGATCGTTCATTGCCCTGTGGAAAGAAGCGCAAGCGTCACAAGATCGCGACCCATAAACGCAAGAAGCGGCGCCGCGCGAATCGTCACAAGAAGAAGAAGATCTGATCGTCGCGGGCCGTAAAGCGAGGGGCTGAGAGCACATATTGCCGAGACGCCCCTTCGGTCGCTCCCGTGCGCCCTATTGGGGCGGTAGGTGCGACCGGCGACCCGAATCGTGATTCGCGAACGGATCCTGTTCACAACGACCGCCACGGCCTTCGTCGTGGCGGCCGCATTTGTGTACTCCGGCTCTGG
>CAZFNT010000598.1:0-2811 GCA_964520315.1 uncultured Gemmatimonadota bacterium | reverse complement strand
ACCTTCTCAGCGTTGACCACCACGACAAAGTCACCGACATCGACGTGCGGCGTGTAGATGGCCTTGTGCCGGCCACGGAGCACCATGGCGATCTGTGTCGACAGTCGGCCGAGGGTCTGCCCCTGCGCGTCGACGAACTCGGGAACCAGCGGCAGTTTGTTGGTTCGCAAGTGCCTGATGAGCTCCCGCCGGGCCCCCTCTTCCTCGCCGAGCGGCGCGTCCTGAGCCCTCTCCAACTCGAGTCGAATGTGCCCGTCCGACGCAAAATCCTCGACGCGACGCCCCAGAAGCTCGAGGCTCCGATCGATCGCCAGCTGCGTGTTGGCAGCCTGGTCGTCCAGGCGAAGCCGGATCTGACGTTCGAGCGCATCGCGGGCCGTGGTAGTTACGACATAGCCACCCAGACCGAACGCCACCACGCACAGAAACGCGAAAGTCAGCGGCAGCTTGTAGCGTACCGGCACTAGCGTGAGGGGGTCTCGGATCATCGATCCTCTCCGAGCGGGCGATTGTTGCGAAGGCAAGTAACGCTATCACGAGGCCGGCGGCGTCGACAGGCGCGCGCCGGGGCGTAGAGTTCACCGTAGCGTCCACGCAGCGACTGGCGCGTGATGGCCACCAAACGAGACGCGATCCAATCATCGACAGACGCCCGCGGAAGGTCCGACAAATGAATGCGATCGATATCTTGGTGGCCGAGCACGGCCTTATCCGACAGTTCCTCGACAACCTGACCACCGCCCTGGGGAAAATAGAGCGAGGCGAGAAGATCCCGAAGACATTCTTTGAGCACAGCGTGCTCTTCTCCCGCGAGTTCGTCGACAAGCACCACCACTTCAAAGAGGAGCTGCAGATGTTCACCCTGCTGGCCCAGAAGCACGATGGCCGGCTCGACGCGGCGATCGAAGGCTTGAGGAACCAGCACGAGAACGGTCGCAACCACGTGGCGGAGATCGACTTCGCAAAGGAGGGGTACGAAGCGGGCCAGGAACCGGCTACCACGACCCTCCTCGAGCATCTGGCCTGCTACATCTCCATGCTCCGCCAGCACATCAACCGTGAGGATCACCGCCTCGATCCGATGGCGCTCGAGGCCCTGAGCGCCGGCGAGATGGAGAGCTTGCTCGTCGAGTTTCGGCGGGCCAACGACAAGGCCGGCGAGGGCTTCTTCGAAAAGAGCCAGGATCGCGTGCTGAAAATGGGAGCCCTGCTGACCGGCACCTGAGTCTTTCCGGCTCCTTGTCTGTACTTCGTACATAGCCCGCGCCCGCGTGGTGCGGCAACTCGGGAATGCCGAAGGGTTGGGCGAATCCACTCCCCCGGAACCTCCAGCAGGACCCCGAGTTGCAGATCGATTTCTCGTCGCCGAACACGCCAACGCTAGCCGCTCCCACAGAGGCCCTGAGGCGAGCGGCGATCGACTCTTTGGAGCGCGCCGGGCTGGTAGCCGCCCGCTTCGAGGCGGTCGAGGAACAGCTTCGCGGCCCCTGCGTCGCGAGCCGAGCGACGGTCGATGAGCTGATGGACCGCGTGGTCCAGGACGCCGGGACAATGGCGATCGCCCTGCGCCGTCGCGCGGTCGGTCAGGAGATGCGGGACCGTTTCGTTCGAATCCTCGACCCATGGGTCATGGCTTCATCGGCGGCCAGGTCGATGCAGGAGCGTCCTGCCGGTGCGCCGGTGGCCGGGTGGGCCGCGCGTTCCCTCAGCGGTCCCGCCCAAGGCCGCGACCCAATCGCCGAACAGATCGACCGCTGGCTCCTCGACACACCCTTCGCGCGCTCCACCCGCTTCGGCGAGCGTTGGCTTCAGAACTCATTGGGCGAGCTTCTCTCCGCTCGCCCTGGTGCACGCGAGCTCTCGGTGCGCCTACTCGCGGGCGCCGGCCCCCTCTCTCCTCGTCTCGCCCACACCCTCGACCGCACCTGCGGTCAGCCGGTTCGCATCGGCCTCTTCGCCGACGCGGTGCCAGATCCCGACGCCATAGTCGCGCTCGGAGACCTCGACGAAACCGACGACATAGATGCCCTGGCACTTCTCGACGCCGCCCACGACGCACTCCGGCCGGGCGGCGCATTCATCCATGTCGGTCTGGCCGAGGCGGGAACGCTGGCGGGCTTCGCCGAGCTCTTCCTCGCATGGCCCGCGGGGGTCCGCAGTGCCGGGGTCACCGGTGCCTTGCTCGCCGGCAGTTCGTTCGGAACCGCCGGCAGGATCGTCTTCGACGGCGACGCTTCGATCGTTCGACTGATCGCACGGCGTAGGGGATGAAGAGGACGGGGGGGAGGACCGAGCACTGATCCGCCGGCCTCCGTCGTTAGCAAGCCAGGCAGGCTCCACGGCTCCGCGCCCCCCGAACGCGCCGCCCTTTGTGCTCGCGAAGCGCCGGAGCCCCGCGCGCCCCACCGCGCCGGCTGAGCGACATCATGGCGCGGAACCGATCCGATTCGTCACCCATCCCGACCATCATCGTCACTGGAAACTCCACATCGCGGCCCCGATCGCGCGGCTGGCCCTCGACGTGGTCGAAGACGGTGGTCTGCGCCCCGACTACCGATCGAAGCTCAATTCCTACGACCTCTCGGTCGATCTCGAGCTCGCCGACGCCATCGAGCGGGGATCCGCTTCGAGCATTCCGCGGTGTGCACCGTGATCATCGAGGGCGCCAAAGATCGCGTGTTCTGCTCGGGTGCGAGTATCTACATGCTCGGCAGCTCCTCTCACGCGTTCAAAGCCAACTTCTGCAAGTTCACCAACGAGTTACGACACATGTTTGCGTCGCAACTGGGAGTGCTACCGGCTGATGGGGGA
>CAZFNT010000597.1:0-2821 GCA_964520315.1 uncultured Gemmatimonadota bacterium | reverse complement strand
GGCGTAGTCGCAGCCTCGGGCGAGGATTGCACGTTTGAGGCATGGGTCGAATATGGCCCGAAGATGGGCGCGATCTGACACGTTTATTCATTTCCAGGCCCTAAGGAGCGCGCGAGAGCTATTTTCGCCGACAGCAAAAGAGCGTCGTCGATTCCACCCACGCCGGATAGTGCGGGTCGAGCACCGGCTCGGCATCGGGCGGCCCCTTCTCGTAGCTGCCCCAGATCTCGTCCACTTCGAAGCCCCGCTCTTCGAGCACTCGCCGCAACTCGTCGGGCTCGACATAGTGCTTTCGCAGGGCGAGTGAGCGCACCCGCTCCTCGCCATCGGCGCTCACGATCACCCACTTGTGGCGGCTTTCGAGGTCGCGCCGCGCGGCGTCGTGCACGACCCGCTGGCTCCGAATCACCCGTTCGCCTGTCCCGGGTCGCAGCCGCTCATAGCGCTCGACCCACTGCCCGTCGAAGAGCGCGAACACCGCCTCGTGCGGACGAAACGCGTCGAGCAGAAAGCACCCGCCCGGCTCGAGATGTGCGTGCACCCTCTCGATTGTGCGCGCGTACTCTTCGTCCGTCTCGAGCAAGAGGCACGTTTTTCTCGGCAGCAGCACCATGTCGAAGCGCGCGCCGAGATCGAATCCGCGCATGTCACCGACCCGCAGGTCGATCCGCGATCGGACCTCGGGACCCTCCGTCGCGATCTTCGCCTTGGTCACCTGCAACATGCCCGGCACCAGCTCCAACCCCGTCACCCGATGGCCGTCGCGCGCCAGCGGGATCAGAATTCGTCCCGTTCCGCACGCAAGCTCCAGAACCGAGCTCGATCGGCCCCGCAGCAACCCCCGATAGAGCAGCACATCCGCCTCGAACCCCTCGTAGTCGAGGTCGTACAGCTCCCAGGGGTAATCCTCGTATGTGGTGGTGCTCGGCATGGTCTTGCGGCGGGTCAGTCGCCGAAGGTGATCCCTTGAGCTAGCGGAAGCTCCCGGCTCCAATTGGTTGTGCAGGTCTGCCGTCGCATATACATCTTCCACGAATCGGAACCCGCCTCGCGTCCTCCGCCGGTGTCCTTCTCGCCGCCGAAGGCCCCGCCAATCTCCGCGCCCGAAGTCCCTATATTGGCGTTCGCGATGCCGCAATCGGACCCGCGATGCGACAGGAAAGTCTCGGCGCTCAGCAGATTCGTCGTGAAGATCGACGAGCTCAGTCCCTGGTCGACCCCGTTGTGGATCTCGATCGCGTCGTCGAGGGTCTCGTACTCCATCAGATAGAGGATCGGAGCGAAAGTCTCCTCGCCCACGATCGCCAGATCGGCACGCACTCGACACACCGTCGGCTCGACGAAGTAGCCCGGTCGGTCGAGCGTCTTCCCGCCCACCAGAATCTCACCACCGCTCGCGCGGACCTCGCCCAGCGCGCTCATCATCGTATCGACCGCATCCTGATCTAGGAGCGGACCCATCAGCGTCGAGGGATCGAGCGGATCGCCGATCCGCACCTGCTCGTACGCCCGCAGAATCCGATTCGTCAGATCCTCGGCGATCGAGCTCTGCATGATGATCCGCCGTGTGCTCGTGCAGCGCTGACCGGCAGTCCCCACCGCCCCGAAAACGATCGCGCGCGTCGCCATCTCCAGATCGGCATCCTCGGTCACGATGATCCCGTTGTTCCCCCCAAGCTCCAGAATCGCCCGCGCCAGCCGCCGCGCCATCGCCTCACCGACCCGCCGCCCCATCGAACACGACCCCGTCGCGCTGATCAGCGGAATCCGTCGATCGTCGAGCATCGGCCCGCCGACTGCGTGCCGGTCGCCCACCGCCAGATTGAACACCCCCTCGGCCTCCGTCCCCTGCGTCACGCGGTTGCAGATCTGCTGCACCGCCACCGCCGTGAGCGGCGTCTTCGACGAAGGTTTCCAGACCACTGTGTCGCCGCAAACCGCTGCGATCGCCGCATTCCAGGCCCACACCGCCACAGGGAAATTGAAAGCGCTGATCACCCCGACCACACCCAGCGGGTGCCACTGCTCGTACATGCGATGCCCCGGACGCTCCGAATGCATCGTATTCCCATAGAGCTGCCGCGAAAGCCCGACCGAGAAGTCGCAGATATCGATCATCTCCTGCACTTCGCCCTCGCCCTCGGCCCGGATCTTCCCCATCTCGAGCGCCACCAGCGCCCCCAGATCCGCTTTGTGCCGCCGCAGCTCCTCACCCAGCAGCCGCACGAACTCCCCGCGAGCCGGCGCCGGCACCATCCGCCACTCTTTGAATCGCGCGTGCGCCGAAGCGACCACCGCCTCGTAGTCCTCCGCAGTGGCCGAGCGCACCGACGCGATCGTCTCGCCCGTGGCCGGATTGATGGATGGGATGAGCGTCTCGCCACCCGACACCCAGTCGGTGTGGCAAGCGGCGGGATTGATATCGGTGATGCCGAGGCGTTGCAGTAGATCGAGCACGGTTCGTTCCTCTCAAGACCGGGAATCTGCTTCAGTTGGGCGCATTGTAGCTTCAAGGCGCCCCTCGACTCCAGCCGGCGCTTCCAGCATTCGGGGAGGCGTCAGAACACCTCGACCGGACTGGTAGTGCAAGTCCCGAGATCGATGATCTGCAGGTAGGACGCGCCGCAGTTCTCTTCCGAGATCACTCCGCCAAAGACCGCCGTTCCGTTGCTGTCGGACTGTCGCGTGCCCAAGAGGCTCACGCCGCCGGATAGATCGAGCACCGTGCCCGCGCAGGGGTAGCCGAGGGGGATCTCGAAGCTGCCGGCGCTCGAGGCGCGCACGAAGGCGACCGTGCCTCCCGGCTCCGTGCCGCTGGCGT
>CAZFNT010000596.1:0-2825 GCA_964520315.1 uncultured Gemmatimonadota bacterium | reverse complement strand
GAGGGCTCGCAGGGCGGGAACTTCGCCCGGAGCGGAGCCATTGGGTATGCCTGGCCAGGAATGACGGTCGCCCGCCCGCCAGTGCGCAGTCCCCCCGGGAATCCGACCGGTATGGCGAAACGTCAGAGCGCATCGTCGCCGCAGCTTCGATAACGTATCGTGCGCATCAACGTTTCCATCCGCCCGGAGAACAGTGAATGAAACAGATCGTAGCGGCTCTCCTTCCGCTCTTTGTCGCGGAATTCGCCGCCCACGGCGAGCCGATCAACCCTCGGCCGGAAGCCTCCCACGCCGACTGGATTTCGGTGCCGGTTCCAGTGCTCGATGCATCCGAATCGGTGACGCATATGGGTCATCTGCTCGATGCGCCGGCCGGCAAGAGAGGCTTCGTCGAGGCGCGCGAGGGGCATTTCCACTTCGCCGATGGCGGCCGCGCCCGCTTCTGGGGGACGAACCTCACCTTCGACGGAGCGCTTCCGCCGAAAGAGAAGGCGGACGCCGTCGCGGCCCGGCTCGCCAAGCTGGGCTACAACATGGTGCGGCTCCATCACCTCGATACCTCCGCCCCTCCGCGCGGCATCATCGACTATGAGAGTGGTCGTTCGACGGAGCTGGACGAGAGCCGGATGGTGCGCCTCGACCACCTCGTGGCCGCGCTGGCACGAAGAGGCATCTACTACGACCTCAATCTGCACGTCGGGCGACAGTATTTCGTGGCCGACGGGCTGCCCGCTCCCCTCAGTCGAAAACAGAAGGTCGCGACGAATTTCGTGGAGCGTCTGCTCGTGCTCCAGGAAGAGATGGCGACGCTGCTTTTGACGCGCGTCAATGTTGCTACTGGAGTGCGTTATTGCGACGACCCCGCGATGGCGCTGGTCGAGCTGACGAACGAGTCTTCGATGTTCTCCGGACTGGTCGCGGGGGCCTTCGACGGCAAGGGGCCGGCGGCTCTTCCTACCCCCTACAAGACGATCTACGACGGGCTGTGGAGCGCCTGGCTGCGGGAGCGGTACGGCGGCGATGCCGGGTTGCTGGAGGCATGGGGAGCGGGCGCTTTGCTCCCCGACGAATCGCTGACGCGCGGAAGCGTTCGCTCGCCCCACAGACGTGCCCTCGCGCGAATGAACCGCGCCCGGCTCGAAGACAGCCTGCGCTTCATTTCGGAGATCCAGCTTCGCGCGCACCGCCGCTTGGCGGAGCATGTGCGCTCCCTCGGCGTGAGGGTTCCGATCACGGGCACGCACCACTACGACGTGCTCCCCGGCCTGTGGGCACAGGCGCAGATGGACTACGTCGACACGCACGGCTACTGGAATCCGCCTACCGGCAAGGGCCGGAACCAGCGGATCGTGTCGGACGCGAGCATGATCGCTAATGCGGCGCGACACAACGAGGGTTTCGGATATGCGCTGACCTCGCCAATTCCCAGATGGGCGCTCAGCAAGGTGGCCGGCAAGCCGATGACGGTGAGCGAATGGAATCACTGCTGGCCGGACCGGCACAGCTACGAGCTGATTCCGCTCGCGGCGGCCTATGCCGACTATCACGATTGGGACGGCATGATGCACTTCGCCTATGCGCAGACTGTCGCGAGGGCGACGCAACCGGGGCCGATCGAGGATCCCTTCTCATCCTCTCGAAGTGTGGTCGATCAGGCGCTCATGCCTTTGGCCTCTCTGATCTACCACCGTGTGGACATCGCGCCTGCCCCCTCCCCCTTCGTTCTGCATCATGATCCCGCGCGCTTCTACGTTGCGGCCGACAGGTTGCTCGCGAGTGAGGGACGCCACTGGTGGGGCAAGCAGGTTCCGTGGGAGATCGGTCTCGTCCGCCGGGTAGAGCGTTCGTTCGAAGGGGGAGGCGATGACGCACCGTTCGTGCTTGGCGATCGTGGTGAGCTGGCGACCGACACCGGTCAGATTCGGTGGCGGATCGATGAGGAGGGCCGCAAGGGCCATGTCGAGATCGCGGCGCCGCGGGCGGCCGGTCTGATCGGGGCGATCGGCGGGCGGGAGCTGAGCGCGGGCGCGCTGCGGGCCGCGGTCGATGTCGACTGCGCTCTGCTTGCCGTCAGCCTCGACGATGAGCCGATCTCTCGAGCGAAGCGGATTCTGGTCGCGGTGGTCTCCGAGGAGCGGAACCAGGGGCAACGGATCGCCGATGGGCGTCTCGTGCGACTCGGTCAGGCTCCCGTGGAAACCCGATTGGTGCGCGGAAGCTTCGGGTTCGAGCGCGAGCCGGACGCCCTCGCGATGGACGCGACCGCCCTCGATCTCACCGGGGCCACGATCGCCCCCGTGCCGCTGCGCCGGGTGGGCGCGCGGATCGAGGTCGTTCTCGGCGCCGTGCCGGCGGTGCACTTTCTGCTGGAGGCGAAGAACGGCGAGGCGACTGAGTCCCGGTTCTAGTCGATATACCCCAGCGCCCGCATCTGATCCGCGATGTCGCCTTCGATCCGAACCGCTCGGGCATCGACGGCGATCGCCTCGGAGCGCTCCAGGATCGATTCGAGCGTGGAGCCGAGATCCGCTTCGGTGCCCGGTTCGAGTTCGATCAGGTTCCGCTCTTCGCCGGGGTCGGCGGCGAGGTCGTAGAGGAAGGTGCGGACTTCCGCTCCGCTGGTGGCGCGAATCAGCTTGCGCCCCCCCTCGGAGTAGCTGCGGGCGTAGTGCCCTCCCCAGTAGATCTCGGAGAAAATGGGGGACCGGGTTTCGGGACCGGCTCCGGCGAGGGTCGGCAGCAGACTCGTGCCCTGGAAGTGCGGCACCGGCGGCAGACCGATGAGATCGAGGATGGTGGGCGCCAGATCGATCATGCTGACTCGC
>CAZFNT010000595.1:0-2829 GCA_964520315.1 uncultured Gemmatimonadota bacterium | reverse complement strand
TCATCCTCCGAGGGAACAGCGGAGTTGTCGCAGGATGGCGCTGTTGAGCAGGCGCCGCAGGACCAGCCCTATGCGCCGAGTCAGAGGGGCTTCACCAGCGCTGAGCGGATGGTGCAGCGCGTTCTCACGAGGATCGAGGGTGACGCGCGCGGTCGCGAAGCCTCGCTCCAGGGCGAGGTACTCGACGGCCTCCAGCAGATGGGTCTTGCCACTGCCGTAGTCGCCCCACAGAACCTTGCATCCACGCCCGTCGTCCAGCATGGCGCCCAAGCCCGCCAGCTCCCGCTCCCGGGCTACGGTGTAGGCTCGAATCCCCCGGGCCGGAACCACCCCCAAACGAAGTGCCTCGAGAATCTGCCAGGCCTGATCGTCCTCGAGCCCGATCGACGGCGCCGGACGGACCGAGACGGACAAGGCCCCGTTGACCGGTTTGACGGCGGACCGCGGGCGTGGGAGCACGACTTCGCCATCCTCGACACGCTTCTCCGACGCCTCCACACGGAAGTCGGGCTCGATCTCGCAGAGCTTCAGGGTCTTGGGCAATGAAGGGGAGCTGTCGAAGGCGACGCGCGCGGCACGGTAGGCCAGTCTCTTCTTGACCACACCCTTGCCCCAAACAGGGTGAATCACTCGGTCGCCCCGTTTCAGCTCCACTAGAACTCGACCTCGCCGGGCATCAGCTCCGCGCTCTCTTCCGCCTTGACATCGGCCAGCCCCAGGATCTCCTCGGAAGAGAGCAATCGCTCCCCCTCTCGCCGCTGAGTATCAAGGAGTGAGACGGCCGCCTTGACGAAGGTACGGCGCGTTCCCGACTCGAAAGAGCGCTCGCCGAGTTCGTGCGCCAGCGCGTTGAGATTGCTCTTCTGCATGGCTTCGTCGAAACCGTGATCGAAAGCCAGCGTCGCGATCTCGAGCAAGCGCTCCCCGATCGCCTGCAAGAGCTCCGTCGCGCCGAGCGGAAGATGATCCAGGTCGATGACCGGCTGCATGGGGCTCAACCCGGAAAAACGCTGGGTCACCTTCAGCCGCTGGGCCAGGGCCGGATACTCGGGCACCACGGTGTCCATGAACTCCGGCGGCACAGCATAACACCAAACCACTCCAGGCAACGTCGACTGGCCGCAGTAGTCGATCATCTGCCGCAGATTGTCGCCTATTGCCCTCTTCCGGCCGGCGCTCAGGCTCATGTTGCGGTCCATCTCGTCGAACATGAGCACGACACCGGGCAGCTCCAGCGCGGCCAACACTTGAGCCAGGCTGCGCAACCAGCGAAATGCACATTCGTCGCTCAGAACCTCGCGCAACCGAAACCCTGAAAGCTCCTGCTTCGGCAGATCCTCGCCCAGCAGATAGTCGCCGAGTGTCTCTTCGTCATCGAGCTCATCGGTCGCGACCGCTTCCAGGAACTTCCGCACCCCGCGACCGAAAGCTCGGCTCTCGATGTTCTTGCGCGCAAACTCTGTCTCCAGCCACTCCCGGAAGGCCTTGGTGCCGCTCTGGGCAACGCGCTCCTCGGCCACTTGCCGCAGGACGCGCTCGATCCCCTGACTTGGTTCATCGTCGAGCTCCTCGACCGGCAGCTCGAGCCGCCGAGCGACCTCGCGGTAGATAGCGACGGGTCGATCGAAGGGACACTCTTTGGGCGACAACCCAACCAGCGCCGTGGCGAAGCCCTCGCTCCATGCCATCTCTCTCAGGCAGTGCAAAAACTGTGTCTTGCCCCCCCCGAAAGGTGCTTGAACCAACTTGTAGGTGGAGTTGTCCTCCGATCTCTTCAGGGGAATCAGGTACTCTCGACGCAACACTTCGAGCAGCTCGCCGGTCGCCACATTGACCGCTTGCGCCCCTCGTTCGGGGGGCTGCCCCGTGCTGCCCATGCGGTCGAGAATGTGCCGCGCCAGCTCCGGAGTCATCTTGAGCGGGTTCATGCGCGCTCCTCTTCCCTGGTGAAGAAGACGGTCAGCTTGAACTCCCCGTTGCCGTGCTCGTCTTCGACGAAGAGCGCCCGGCTTTTCTTCGACGCGGTGGTCCCTGTCGCCACACCGAGGTTCAGGCGCCATCGATCCCGGCGCAGGCCCGCGCTCTTGCGAAGCTGCATCAGGTCGAAGGCGAAGCGCGCCCGGGAGTAGCCGCGGTAGTTCTTGCCGCTCGGGTCCACTCTGAACGCCCGCGATTGCAGCTGAATGGCCAGATAGGGCAGGAAATCGACAATCTCGACCCGCTCCCTCGCCCCACCGCCCGCGACCTTGGCCGCCTTCCAGGCGCGCAGACAGGCGTCGAAGAAACGCGCCTCATCGAAGCCCGCCCGCATCGAAGCCAGGGCTTTCCCGTGCGTCTTCATGATCGCGTCGGCCCCTGCCTCGCACTGGGCGATCGCCAGACGCGCGAATCGCAGCTCCGCCTTTCCTTTGTTGCGGTCGATCAGGACGGCGAATGGCGGGATGCGAACCTCCACCGGCTCTTCGCTGCGCAGCACCTTGAGCTCCAGTCCACGCTCGCGGCAGGCCGCGTTCAGGTCTCGGGCCAGCCTCTGCCGCATGCGCAAACAACGCTCGCGCAGATCCTCGCGGATCTCATCCAAGAGGAGCGCGGCACGGTCGGCAAGCGCTGAATCGCGCGTCTTCGCCGCCACGCCCTCGAGCAGACGCGGGAGCTTGGTCAGGTCTTCGTACGCCTTGGGTTTCGCCAGCGGACCGAAGGCCCCCGCCAGCTTCCCCAGCGCCTTCGCCTCCGCCTTCCAGGCCGCCTGCCGGTCGGCCACGCGCCGGTCGGTCGGACAGTCGCTCTCACCCGCGTCGAGTGGGATTTCGATCTGCTCCACGCGCTTGG
>CAZFNT010000594.1:0-2834 GCA_964520315.1 uncultured Gemmatimonadota bacterium | reverse complement strand
CATTCGTCACGGGATCAAAGCCAAGTGTAGGCAACCGACTGGTCTCTCGCCAACCCGCAATCGCTCCTCGCGAGCGGCGCCCTCTCCGGTGGCCGGGACCCGGGTTGCGGCGGCGTGGCATATCGTCGGGGCCTTTGAGGAGAAGATTCGGCGGGCTCACCAGATCCGCCAGCGGAGAATGAAGGGCGACCTGGACCCGCATCGGAGCATAGACAGCGCCGGGTGGATTCTTCCGTCGATGCGGACGACTCCGCGGACATTTGGGCGGGGCAGGTGCATCGACAGAGGATGCCGGTCGTACGAATGCCGACGAGGAAGGACTCCTCGCAAGCAGCGTCGCGGCGGACCCGTGCAGTCCTCTCCGGGGCAGTCCCCCTTTTTCGGTGTCTGGCGATCGAGCTCACCGTCCTCTGTCGTGATGTCTCCATCTGAGCTCGAAGCAATGAATACTGATGCTCCAAGATTCACTGTTCATTCCTCTCGATGCACAACGCTCGCACCGAAGCGCATCGGAAGCCGCCATGCGCGCACGAGTGCGGCGACCGCCACCGTCACGATCGAGAGGTCCCGGGTGACTTCGCCTCGATCGCTCCTCGCCGGCCGAGACTTTGAACAGACCCCTACTGAATGATCTCGGAGAGGCTGTTGGTCATCGCGCAGGCCGCGAGGTCGATGGCGTGCAGCCAGACGGGCAGGCCCGAAGCCGCCGGCGGGATCGGCTGAGCGAGTGTGGCGGTTCCGGTGGCGTCGGCGCTGAGCAAGGGCAGAACCTGGTAGGGAGAGCTCAAGTCGGCCGATTGCACACCGCACACGCCGGTGTCGACCAAGGACGGGCCAGCGCCGGCCAATGAGTAAGCGACCCCGACCAGCGCGAAAGGCGTAGCCCCGGTGACCTCGAGGGTAGCGGTTTGGCCAGCCACCAAATTCTCGACCGAGAGCGTCGGACCCACCGGATCGTTCGCGATGACCGTCCTCACGAAGAGATCTCGGGCCTCGAGGTTGAACGAGGAGTACGGATTGGCGCAGTCGCTGGAGAAGAAGGAACGGTTCGACCCCAGCAGGCTGAAGGGAATCGTGAAACCGTTGGTTCCGTCGCAAGCCGTGGAAGGCCGCAGCTCGATGGAGAAGGGAGCAGCCCCCGGAACGAATCCGAGGCCCGAAACATCGACGATCTGCCAGTTGTCGACATCGATCACGGCGCTCAGCCCGGAGAGTGACGCTACTTCGTTGCCGCCCGAATCGCGGATGTAGAGATCGAAGTCGGCCGTGGCACCCCACTGCACGGCCGCCACGTAGCGCACCTCGAGCAGGGGACCGTTCATCCCGGCGATCGGGTCGAAGCGCACCTGGTGCGCCCAGTACGGCCAACCCGGAATGATGTCCGCGTTTTGCAGGTTGCGCGATCCAACCGAGTGGTCACCGCTGTCGTAGACCAGATCTTGTGAGTCGGGCGGCAGCGGCGGATAGTACGGAATCGATGCGATCGCATCTGGCGGCTCGACGGTGATCTTGCCGGAGAAGGGAGCGATCTCGAGCGAGAGGGCGTGGGTGGCGGCGAGCGCGATCAGCAGAGAAGTGAACTGGGATCTCATTCCGCGGCTCCAGGGGGGGGAGGCGAACGGTTGGGCGAGCAATCAGATTTCACGCCTTCATAGTAAGCGATATGTCGTGCGCGTGGGCGACATAGTGCACGCTGAACCTGCGTCGCGGATGCCCGGACTCGATCGCGGCGCGCTGGCGACGTCCAGATTCGGCCGGGGCACCGTGGAGTACTTCTGCGCCCATCCGAAACCGGAATGAAGTCACGAACCGTCGCCTCCACCCCTCGCCCCCGACCCATCTCGGCCGACGTGATCGATCAACGCCTCCAGAGCGCTCACATGAGACCGAAGCCTCGCGCGTCCAAGATCGGTCAGCGAATACCAGCTCACCGGGCGTCGATCGCGAAACTCTTTGCGAACGGCCAGGTAGCCGGCATCCTCCAGCTTTCGCAGGTTTGCGCCGAGATTTCCATCGGTCTCATCCAACAGAATTTTGAGCCGACTGAACGACACTTCATCGTCCCGCGTCAAAACGACACTGATTGCGAGCCGCGTTCGATGCTCCAAGAGTTTGTCGATCCCGTTCAGCCATCCATTCTCGTCTCTGGCTTCACGATGTCTCACTGCGTCGATCCATTCGGAATCCGGCGCTGGCGAGAGCGCTCGACACCAACACGCCGGTGATCGTCCACGGATAGACCGGCACGAAGAGCACGAGGAAGTAACCGCCGACCATCAGGATGCTGATCCAGCCGAGCGTACGATCCAGATGAACACCGGCCAGGAAGTAGGAAAGCGTCACGATGAGCAGGATGATCGGCGACAGGGCTTCCGCTTCCACGGCGCCGGTCGCGACAGGGATGACCGAGAGCACGAGCGCCACCATCATTGCGTTCCAGTGCATCGCGTGTCGCCGTCCCTCGCTCCATTTCATCCGTCCGCGCCGCACCGCGGCTCTCTGCGAGAGAAAATAGGTGATCGCACCTCCGATCGGTCCCGCGATCGCCCAGTACATTCCAACTTGCGGGCCGACGATATCAGCGAGGGGGAAACCCACGAGGGTGATCGCGGCCCACAGGTAGTAGACGCTCGAGGGACCACGTTGAGCTTCCGATCTTTCGATGACATCGCGGACGAATCCAACGTCGTCGCCAATCTGGCCGATTTCCGACATGAGAGTTCCTTTCATATGAGATTACTCTAAATCTTAGAGTCTTTTTCTGCTCTTGTCAAGGGGGATCGCGCAGCACTCCGGCCCCAAACACAGGTTCGCGCGGGCGCCCCGGTCGATGT
>CAZFNT010000593.1:1275-2843 GCA_964520315.1 uncultured Gemmatimonadota bacterium | reverse complement strand
CGAGGAGTTGGCGGGCCAGCTCCCAATGCACGCGCGCGGCGCCCGGGTCGAGATCCAGGGCGCGTTCGAATGCGGCGATCGCTTCGGTCGGGCGGTTGCCGCGGGCGGCGCCTCGGGCACGGTCGAGCTCTGCGTCATACGCTCCACTTCGTGCGTCATTCGGGTCGTGGGCGCGCAGCGGACGACTCGCCGCGGGCTCCCAATCGAGGTTCGAGGGGGCGGTCACGAGCACCGGAATCGCGCCGGCGCTTTTGGCTTGGCGCACCATCGAGCGGATCGAGATTTCGAGGTGGTCGATGGTGCCGACGATGTCGGCGTGCAGGGGGTCCGATGCGATTCCGAGGGTGCGAACCTCTTCGCCGAACATCGGCTTGCCGAACATGTCGCGATTGGCGGCCTCGACGCCATCCGATTCCGGCGAAAGCGTGCGCGCCCGAAGGCGGACGAGAGCCGAGTTCAGGAGGCGGAAGATCGCCGAATGGCCCACCAGCGCCCGCGCCTTCACCGATGCCGGGTGTCGCCGCAGGATCGCCCGGTAGAAGTGCGGCTCCAGGAACTCGTTGTGCCCCACGTCGATCGTCACGATATCGGCGCCGGCCGCGAGCGCGTCGCGCAACACGTAGGGCAGCCGATATGAGGCGTGGGCGTTGCCGCCGAGGTTGAGCACCCGAAGCGGGCGATTCGGAATCCGCCGCGAGAGGGTCTGCTCGACGAGCGCTGGGTAGGCGTCGCCCGGATCGGGGAAGGGGAAGCCGTAAGTCACCGATCCGCCGAGGCAGAAGATGCGCAGCTCGCCGGCGTCGGGTTCGGCGGGGAAGCTCAGTTGGTGGAAGGAGTAACTGTTGCCGACCTTGGCCGGATTGGTCTCGAGCCAACCCTCTCGGTCGGGGGAGGGGACGAAGATCGGCTCGAGCCCATAGAAGCCTACGAAGGGGTCTTCGTAGTCGAGGCCGCCTCCGCCAATCGCCAGGACGGCTCGTGAGGCCAGCTCGAGCCCGACGAGGACGAGAAGGACGGTCAGAGCCGCGAGGGCGAGTCGTCGTTTCGTGCTGCTCTGGGGATCCATCGATCCGTATGTGCTACGTCGTCGCACGGCGGCACCATATCATGCGAGCCGTGCCCTTCCCGCGCCGGCGCGCGGCACCGCAGCTCTCCGACGAGGATGTGGCGCGTTTACGGGCTCTGGGCTACGTGCTCTAATCACAGCCGAGCCCGATGCAGCGAAAAGACCCCACCCAGGCGCGCCCGGAAGATCCACGCCCCGAGATCTTGGGCAGGCGGGGGCGACGCGCGGCCACGTGGGCCCTGCTCAGCGCGATCTGCCTCGTGGTGGCAGCCGAATGGGCCTATCGGGCGCTGGAATCGATCGATATCGTGCGGGTTCCGTCGCTCGGTTCGCGCCGGCCGGTTGTTTTCGTTCTCGGAAGCTCGCGAGTCGAACGGGGGATCGATCCGCGGATCGTCGAGCGCGAGCTGGCCGCGGCGGGCGTGGCGGACATCTCGGCGGCGAACGTCTGCCGGGCGGGGGTGGACATGGCGGGGCTCGAGCGCACCCACGTCGAGGAGAT
>CAZFNT010000593.1:0-1265 GCA_964520315.1 uncultured Gemmatimonadota bacterium | reverse complement strand
TGCAGGGCGTCGTCGCGGTCGCGATCCGTTGGGATGCGCTGAACGATGGCGAAGGGGGAGCAATGGCGGCGGTGCCCACGAGAGCGGAGGGCGGCGGGGCGGAGGGATCGAGTGTGGGCGCGACAACCGGGACTTCGATACCGGTCACGAGATGCCTCCCGAGAGTTTCTACGATATGAGCCATCTGGCGGTCGGCGCGGTCGGTGGTCTGTCGCGACGCTTCGCGCGTGAGGCGATCTTGCCGCAGCTGCAACACGATTGAGGCCGAATGCTCTTCAACTCCTCCATATTCGCCCTCTTCTTCGCCGCGGTGCTTCTCGCGGTCTGGGCGGCGCGGGGGCCGGGCGGGCGCAAGCTCGTGCTCTTGGCCGCGAGCTACCTTTTCTATGCGCACTGGGATTATCGCTACCTAGTATTGCTGTGGATCTCGACAATCGTCGACTATTCGGTCGGGGGGCGGCTGCACGCCGAGCGCGATCCCGGGCGGCGGCGGGCGTGGTTGCTGGCGAGTCTAGTGTGCAATCTCGGCCTACTCGCCCTCTTCAAATACGGCAATTTCCTGCTCGCGAATCTCGCACCGCTTTGGAGCGCCATCGGTGTCACGGCGCCCACACTGCCGACGGAGATCCCCATCGGCATCTCCTTCTACACTTTTCAGACGTTGAGCTACACGATCGATGTCTATCGGCGCAAGACGGCGCCGTGTCGGAGCCCACTCGATTTCGCGCTTTTTGTCGCTTTCTTCCCGCAGCTCGTCGCGGGTCCGATCGTGCGGGCGGGTCAGCTTCTGCCGCAGCTCGCGCGAATCGGCCGACTTCGTCTCGAGGCAGTCAGCGAGGGGATGCAACGTTTTCTGCTCGGCCTGGTGAAGAAGCTCGTGATCGCGGATGGAGTGGCACTCTATGTCGACCATGTCTTCGCCAGCCCGTCGAGCTTCTCCGCGCCGACCCTCTGGTTCGCCGCCTACGGTTTCGCGCTATAGATCTACTGCGATTTCTCGGGCTACACCGACATGGCGCTGGGGCTAGGACGGGCCTTCGGCATCAGCCTCCCGGAGAACTTCCGGCGGCCTTACCTGGCGCTCTCGATCACGGATTTCTGGCGGCGTTGGCACTGCTCACTCTCGGGATGGCTGCGCGACTATCTCTACATCCCTCTTGGTGGGTCGCGGAGGGGGACCGGCGCGACCTATCGCAATCTCCTCATCACGATGCTCCTCGGCGGGCTCTGGCATGGCGCCGCCTGGACCTTCGTCGCTTGGGGGG
>CAZFNT010000592.1:0-2846 GCA_964520315.1 uncultured Gemmatimonadota bacterium | reverse complement strand
GCTCGTGCCGACGATCGTGTAGGCGCGCTCGAGTCTGGCGCGGGCCGAGAGCTCGTTGCAGAAGCGCAGTGCGTCGAGCCAGCTCACATTCTCGACGGGCAGATCGGCCCCGCCACGAAAACTGCCGGGCTCGGTCCCCATGACCGCCGTCCACTGGGCCCGCGTCAGCTCGCGGGCCGCGATCAGGAAGTCGGACGATAACGTGACCGGATGCTGCGCCTCGTCCTCTCCCCTACCCCGCTCCAGGGGCGGCGAGCCCATCATGAAGCTGCCCGCGGGGATCCTCAGCATCTCGAGCCCGATCTCTCCGCTGCCTTCGGCGGGCGGATTGGCGAGGAGCGCAAGAGCGAGCACGATCGAGGGCGTCAGCATCGGGCGTCGGCCTCCGCGCGCCGCGTCGACGCCCTCGATGCGTCACGGTATCTGTGGAATGGGTCCCTTGACATGCCAAGAGGGAACCACAGCAGCGACATTGCGGGCAACACTCCGGGCGCCCTCGGGAGGCGGGGCAGAGGCACCGAGACGGAGCCCCCGGCAGAAAAGGTCAAGCTTGACCAGCGAGGGCGATCGGCAAAGATCGCCCACCGGCGGGTACTGCTCGTCATTCGCTGCGGTGATCTGGGATTTCATAGGGAAATTCGGGACAGAGCTGGCAGCATAGATCGTTGGCTCTGGAATGAAGGAGGGTGAGCGCATCTTGGGCCCGACACGAGTTGGCACGGCTCGGGCACGCATTAGGTGGCGGATCCTGGTGTCGAAACGCCAGTGACGCCCAATAGCGAGCCGGAGTAGCATCGTTCAATCGTGGAGAGAGCACGCCACGCGATGAACGCGGATCGCCGGACGCAGGTCACTGAATGAGCAGATATCGAACGCGGCTCCGCGGGGCGGTCCAGATCGTGATCGTCCTTCTCGCGGTCGGACTCGCGATCGAAGGGGCGCTGCTCCAGGCCGGGCGGAGGGGGAGCGAATCCAATGCGTCGATTCAGGGCGCCCTGGCGCGGGGGACTCCGACCGGCGTCGGGGAGGTGTGGGTTTATGGGGCGATCGATGCGGGCCGGCCTTTCCCGAGCGGACCTCCGATCGCGCGCGCACCGATCAGCGACTATGGTGGGTTTCGGATCGATGAGATCCCCGCCGGAATCGCGCTCTGGGTGGCCGCCCTGGTGGACAGGGATGGAAGCGGCGATCCGACGCCGGGTGATCTCTTCGGGCCGGTGCGGGAGCCGATCCTCGCTCGGGCGGGGTGGACGGTCGATGTTCGCCTGGCGCTGGTGCCGATCGCCGACTTCGACTCGTTCGTCGAGAGCTGGCGGATCGCCTGCGCAACATCGCGCGAATCGATCCAGCGCAGGCCGGGCGAGGCGCCGGTGTCGGCATGCGCCGAAGCGGGAGCCGACTCCGAGCCGGTTTTCGACTTCGAGGCGACGCAGTTCTCGCCGCGAGAGCTTCTGCGCGTCGCGGGTGCGCGAGCCGCCTGGGCTCTCTCGCTGGCGCTGCTGCTCCTGGCGGGTGCACTGGCCTGGCACGGCCGCGTCCGGCGCTCCGATCCCAGGGGAGCCGAAAACGAGCCGGCGCCACCACCGATCGCCGACCGCACCGATCTCTCGATCTTGGCGCTGCTCTGCGCCCTGGGTGCGGCTGCGCGACTGATCGGATTGGGTCGCGAGTCGTTCGAGCTCAACGAGTTCACCTATCTGATCGCCGGCCTCGACCCCCACGATTTCTGGCACACCTTGCTGGAAACCGCGGGCAGCGCCCAGTGGCACGCACCACTCTGGCGGCTGGTCCTCAAATACACGGTCGCGCCCTCAGGTATCGACGAGGCCATCTCTCGTCTGCCGGGAGCCCTGAGCGGAACGCTCGCGGTCCCCTTCACCTACCTTCTCGGGATTCGGCTCTTCGACCGCCGAGCCGCCATCGCCGCCGCGGTCGCGGTGGCGCTCTCTCCGGTCGCCGCCTACTACGCCCAAGATGTCTCCCCCTACGGGCTCCTCACCGCGCTGGGGCCGGCTTCGCTCTGGCTCCTGGTCGAGACGTATCGGCGGCGCGGAGCCCTCGGCTGGGCGATCGCCAACGGCATCTGCCTGGGGCTCGCGGGCGCGACTCACTACTACGGCGTGCACCTGATCTCGTGTCAGATTGTGTTCGCGCTGGTGTGGACCGCACGCGATTGCCCGCCCGCCGAGCGCGCGCGATTCCTCTCCTCCCTCGCCCTCTCCTTGGCTGTGGCGGCCCTGATGCTCCTGCCGGTCGCCGGGCTGCTCTGGATCAGCTCAGGGCAAGCGACCGACCTCTCCCTCGCCTACCAGCAGAAGGTCGGAACCTATTTCTCGGAGTGGGATTACGCCGGGGCCGCGCGCTACCTCTTCACGACGGCATTGGGGGCCGGGACTGGGGACGGGGCGGTCGGCTGGATCGCCCTGCCGGTGGCGGCCCTCGCCGCGCTCAGCTTCCGCTCGGGCCGCGCTTCGGCCGCTCTCGGCATTTGCGTCCTCTATGCCGCGGCGATCGAGACCGTACTCACCGCGACGGTCCGCGCCGAACTCTACGGTGGTCATTATGTCGCCCTTCGCTACTGGCTCCACTTCGTGCCACTGCTCCTTCTCTTCGTCTGGGGGGGGCTCCTCTCGCGAACCAAAGCTCCACGCAAAGGGCTCGCCCGCTTCCGCCTCGCCACGGCCCTCGCACTGGGCGCCGCCACCCTGGCCGTGTTCGCGTCGCAGCAACGCCGCCTCGACAAGACCGATCTGCGCGGGGCGGCGCAGCACGTTCTCGCCAACGCAGCCGATGGCGACGCGATCGTCGTCACCCCCGCCGCCTACTTCGCGCTTCCGCTGCAGCCC
>CAZFNT010000591.1:0-2855 GCA_964520315.1 uncultured Gemmatimonadota bacterium | reverse complement strand
GCTCCGGCGACGCGCTTCCACTGACCTTGACGCGATAGACCCGTTCGATCTCGTAGCGGGGATGGCCAAGCCTCTCAGCCACCTCGCCGTCGTTGGTCAGCAGCACGAGCCCCGTCGAGTTCAGATCGAGTCGACCGACGGGAAAGACCCGCGCCGGCAGTTTCGGTACAAGATCGAAGACCGTTCTTCGCCCCTGGGGATCGGCGGCAGTGACGACACATCCGGTCGGCTTGTTGACGAGCACGAAGATCCGGCGCTCCTCGATCCGCAGTCTCCGGCCGTCCATCCTTACCTCGCTCGACTCGGGATCGACCCGACGACCCGGCGAGGTCTCGATCGCGCCGTCCACCGCCACGCGCCCCTCTCGGATCAACTCGTCGCCGGCCCGCCGAGAGGCCACCCCCGCCATGGCGAGAAAGCGGTTCAGTCGAATCTCACTCCGTCGGACTGGGGACGGAATCAGCTTCGGCGCCCTTCGGGCCGCCTGCCGCGCTCGATTCGACGTGGCCGGCGCCTTCGTCCTCGGCCTCCTCTTCGCTCCCTTCCCCTTCCGGCCGCTCTCGTCCTTCTTCACCGATCGGTGTGTCGACCGGCTCGGCCGCCCCTTCCTCTTCCGTTCCATCGGACTCCTCGTTCACGTCGATGCTCATCTCTTGCTCGCGGTATCCGGTCGAGTCCACAGTCTCCACGACACTTTGCCCCAGCTCCAACTGATCCGGGTCTCCATTTTCGGATGTCTCGAGCACCCCCTCGAGCTCATCGAGCTGCGGCAGATCGCGCAGATTCCTCAGACCCAGGTGCTGGAGCAGCTCGCGTGTCGTCGAGTAGAGCAAGGGCCGCCCTGGACTGTCGGCGCGGCCGCTCACCTTGATCAAACTCCGATCGAGCAGGGTGCGCAGGGGGCCATCGACCGACACCCCTCGGATCGCCTCGACCTCGGCTTTGGTCGCCGGCTGCCGGTAAAGGACCACCGCCAGCGATTCGAGCGCCGCCTGGGTGAGTCGCTGCGTGCGCTTCCCCTTGAAGAGGCGGTCGAGAAATGGCCCATGCTCCTCACGCGTAGTGAAACGCCAGCCGCCCGCTACCTCTTCGAGACACAGCCCCCGCCCCGCGGACTCCAGGGCCGAATTGAGCATCTCCAGCACCTGAGAGAGCTGCTCCGGCTCGAGCTCCGGCAGCAGCTCGACAAGGTGCCGCGTCGACAGCGGCTCGTCGGAGGCGAAGATCAGCGCCTCGACCACGGGCACGAAGGTGTTCAGCCCTTCATCGGTCATAGGTCGACTCCCGCCTGTAGAGATAGACGTCGCCGAAAGCGTTCGGTTGGCGGGTCCCCACTTCGCCGAGGCGGACAAGCTCGAGGATCGCCATGAAGGCCACGATCAGTTCGAGCCTGCTGCCGGCGGCTCCGATCAGCTCGAAAAGGCGCAAGCGCGACGAGAACGTGAGTCTATGCCGGATGAGCTGCACCTGATCTTCGATCCGCACCGTCTCGAACTCGACCACCGGGCGCGCGGCTTCACGCACCGCCGCCATGTTCAGAGCGCGGTGGTAGGCCGCCAGCAGCTCGTAGAGCCCCAGATCGAGCTCGGCCGCCGGGGCATCGGGAAGCGCCGCGCCCTCTCCGCGGCCGTGAATCCCGCGGCGATTCACGTCGATCTCGCCGATCCTCTCGGCCGCCGCCCTGAAACGACGATACTCCAGAAGCTGGCGGACCAGCTCCTGACGCGGATCGATGATCTCACCCTCTTCGTCGACCTCGGGGACCGGCAGCAGAGTGCGGGACTTGATGGCGATGAGCATCGAAGCCAAGAGGATGTACTCCCCCGCAACGTCGAGATCGAGGGTGCGCATCAGATCGAGGAACTCGAGGTACTGCTTCGTGATCCGAGCGATCGGAATGTCGTAGATGTCGACCTCTTCGCGCTGAATCAGGAAGAGCAAGAGATCGAGAGGACCTTCGAAGTGCTCGAGCTGTACACGATAGGTCTCGGGCGCGATCATCTCGCTACACCAATCCCATCAGCGAGAGCAGGCGCGGGATCGGTGCCATCCAGAACTGCACCCCCCCCACCATAATGAAGACGATGAGAACGAGAAAGCCGTAGCGCTCGAGGGAGAGGTAGCGGGCGGCGTTCTCCGGCGAGAGCAGAAAGGCGACCACCTTCGAGCCGTCGAGGGGCGGGATCGGCAGCATGTTGAACCACCCCAGCACGATATTGATGAAGACGCCGTAGCCGAGAACGAGCCCGAGCGCTCCAGGAATGGTCGAGGGAGACCCGCCGAAGCCGACGGCATCCATCAGCAAGAGCAGGATCCAGCAGGCAAGGGCGAGGGCGACGTTGGAGGCCGGCCCGGCCAGCGCGATGATGGCGCTGTCGCGGCGCAGGTTTCGCAGATTGTACGGGTTGATCGGCACCGGTTTGGCGCCGCCGAAGACGATCCCAGCATTCGAAATGATCAGGAAGGCGGGCAGCAGAATCGTCATCACCGGATCGATATGGGGCAGCGGGTTCAGCGTGAGCCTGCCCAGCCTCGCCGCGGTCGGATCGCCCAGACGGAGCGCCACATAGCCGTGCGAGATCTCGTGCACGATCACGGAGAATAGGAGGACCGGAACGATGATGATGACGTGAGAGAGCATTGTGGCTTCGGGGCGGAGCGAACAGGGAGCGCGTTGGGCAAAGATGTAGGCTAGCTTTCCTCGTTGCGTGGCGCCAGCGCGACCTTTCGGCCACGACGATTCGATGTCTCGACACCCCGATGCCGGGGATGTTCGGGAGGACCGCGCACTGGCGGGCTTGCAGCCGTCCCTCCCGGCCAGGCATGCCCAGCGGCTCCGCTCCATCGAAGTTCCC
>CAZFNT010000590.1:0-2863 GCA_964520315.1 uncultured Gemmatimonadota bacterium | reverse complement strand
CATCACGCGGCCGAGCGACTCGAGCCCGTTGTGGTCGGCCAACTCGAAGACGCCGAAGCCGATTGCGGTGGTCGCCGAGGTCAGCAGGACGGCGCGACCGGTGTGGCGGAGCACGTGGCGGATCCGGCCTCTGCCCTCTTCGAGATAGCGATGCATCATATGCACTCCGTCGTCGATCCCGATACCGAGCAGGAGCGGAACCGCCACGACGTTCGCGAAGGTGAAATCGATCCCGAGCAAGCGCATGATCCCCAGGGTCCACGAGATGCCCAACAGCAGGGGCACCATCGTGATCGCCGCGCGACCCACCCGCCTCAGGTCGGCCAGCAGTGCCAGGAAGATCAACCCGAAGGCCAACTTGGCCGCTCTCGCCCCTTCGCGCCGTGAGAGCCCGAGTAGGTCGGCGTAGAGCACCGGCACGCCCACGAGATCGGGGAAATGAACCCGCAGCCGCTCCACGACAGCGGAGTTGACCGCGTCGTCGTAGATGTTGTGGCGCCCATAGAGAGAGATGAGCAGATGCCCCGTCTCCCCGACCAGCCGCGTTCTCAGATCGCCGGGCAGATCGTCCAAGCCGAAAGGTTCGCCTTGGGCCGGGTCGGAGATCTCGGCACGCCGCAGCGCCAAGACATCGCGCAGGGCTTCGTCGGTCGCCTGCGAGGGTAGGGCCCGATCCGCGGCGTCCGCCGCCCGCTCAGCCAGCTCCGGCGATCTCTCAGGCAAGCTCTCCAGCCCCGAGAGGTAGGCGAGATCGCCGATCTCGGTCACGGTCCGCGCCAGTCGGTTCAGGGCCTCTGAGAACGTTGCAGCGGGAGCGGAGAAAGATGTGGGACGATTAGAGAGCTCCGAAAGTGTGTCGCGTACTCTTCGGCCGGCGTCTATACGGGCGAGGATCCGGTCGGGGATTAGCCTGGCCGGCGACACTATGCGAGAGATCGCGCTCTCCCCCACCAACTCTTCAAAAGTGTGTTCCCACCGCCTTGCCTCTTCGAGATCGGCGGCGGAGAGGTAGAAAGGCTCTCCACCCATGTCGAATCGATCCACGACTTCGCGCTGCAGGCGATGCGAGGAGGTGTTCGGCTGGGCCAGAAGCAGGTCGCCCTGGAATTCGATTCCGCGACGTAGCCAGCCGCCCTCGGGGCCGATCGGGATGCCCGCGGCGATCCCGAGTGAGACAGCCGTTGCGATAAATGTCGCTACCGCGAACCAGCCGGTTCGTCTCTCGATCGCGTCCGCGAGGCCGCCCAAGATGTCGAGGGCCATCTCGCGTGTCTCGAAGCGAGGTAGGCGGCGGGCGGCCAGACGGTCCTTTATGAGGAGCAGAGCCGGCATCACCGTAACGAAGGCGACGAATGCCAGTCCGATGCCGGCGAAGGCGACCCAACCCAGCTCGTAGAAGGCGGGGTAGCGCGAGAATATGAGGGCGCCGAAGGCCATGATCGTCGAGATCGCGCCGGTCGTGACCGCGCTTCCAGTGGCCGAGATCGCGTCGCGAAGCCCCTCTTCAGCCCCCTTGCCTCCCGAGCGCTCCTCGCCGTAGCGCACGATCAGGTGGATGCCGAAGTCGATGCCGAGTCCGAGGACGACCGCCACGAACATGACGCTGAAGACGTTGAGCCGCCCGAAGCTGAGCGTGACGCCCGCGAGCGTCCAGGTGAGCGACATTAGAAGCGGCACCATCGCCAGCAGCGGCGCGATCCAGAGTCTGAGCACGGCGCAGAGCAGGATCGCGATCAGGATCACTGCCATGCGACCGGTGCGCTTGAAGTCTTCGCGGATGACCTCTTCTTCGAGCTCCTGCTGAGGGATCGGACCGGTGACGCGAACTCGCGGCCCGGGCACAGCCGCTTCCGCCCGGGCGATCGCCGCCCGCGCCCCCGACATGGTGTCGTAGATGAACTCGCGTCCCTCTTCGCCCAGTGTCGATCTGGCCGCCTTGGCCGACACCAACAGGGCCTGCCCGTCGGTCGAGACGATTCGTTCCTCGCGCAAGGTCTCCGATCCGCGGTCGCCGATCAAGATTCGGTCGAGGCGGTGGCCGATCTCGGCACGAAATATGTCGCGATCTTGGTGGGCGTCGTCGCCGGCGGAGCCGTCACCTTTGGCGAGAAGCGCGCCGAGCTCCACCAGCTCGGTGAGCAGCTTCGTCGCTTTTTGGTCGCTCTCCGGCGTGAGCTCCCCCTCCCCCTCGACGTAGCGCGCGTCGATCAGGTCGCAGCCCGACTCGATCAGCTCGGCGGCCGTGCGCGCGTGTAGAAAGCGACGCAATTCCTCGCGCCGAGGCACGATGTCGCTCTCGAGCGACGCCAGCTCATCCGGCTCGAGGTATAGAAGAGCCCGCCTGCGGAACCACTCGACCGGCAGCCGGCTCGACGCCGACTCGAAGAGTTCGCTCCGACGGCGCAGATCGGCGGCCAGAGTGTCGGCCAAGGCGGCGCGCGCGGGGGCGTCGGCCCCGTCGATAACGAAGAGAAGGTGCGACACGCCCCCGTGCTCGCGCAAGATCTCGCGCATCTGGGCGACGACCGGATTGTCGCCGGGGAGCAGGTTGTTGTAGTCGGCGTCGAGGGCGAGGCCGCGCAGGCTGACGATCGTGCAGCCGACGGTGAGGGCCGCCGCCACCGAGACCAGGGCCCGGGGCCGGGCGATGACCGTGGCTGCGATCCAGCGAAGGGCGCGGGCGCGGAGACGCATCGGCGGGCGCGCCGGCTACTCGGCTCGCGTCTGCACAGCCGTGCCGTAGACCACAACCTCCGCGGCGCTTCGCATCACTTCGGTCGTTGCGAAACGAGCGCAAACGACGGCGTCGGCTCCGAGAGCGCGCGCGTCTTCGACCATGCGATCGACCGCCTGCTCGCGCGCC
>CAZFNT010000589.1:0-2864 GCA_964520315.1 uncultured Gemmatimonadota bacterium | reverse complement strand
TTGTGGCGTTTGTTTTGTGGTCCGGGGGGGGGGTGGGGGGGCCGGGGCCGCGGAGTAGGGGAATTCAGGGGATTGGGGACGCACTGAAAGTCGGCGCTCCGTCACTCGTCGCCAGGCATGCGCGATGGCTCCGCGTGGTCGGTGTTGCGGACCTGGGTGGGAGAAAGGTGCATGCTCCGGCTCGCGCGAGTTTGGGCAGGGCCTCCGCCCCGGTTCCATAGCCCCGCGCAGCGACTGATCTTCCGGCGTAGCGCCGCGGCGCAAAGTTCCAAATCCCCACCGGGGCTTGGCGGCGGCGAGTCTGCGTGTAAGCGTACACGCAGATGAAGCGCTTCCACCTCAAGGGCCCGGTTGCATCGCGTTTGCGGCAGAGGAAGTACGAGATCCTGCGCCGCTTCGATCTCCCGGAGCACGCTCTTCCCGGCTCGCTGGCGCTGACCCATCGTCGATGCGGGAAACCCAACTGCCACTGCGCGCAAGCGGAGAAGGGCACCCCATGTGGTCGCTCACCTTCATGGTCGATGGGAAGAAAAGGATGAGCTTCCGACCCGCACGTGGGGGGTCGTGCCCAGGATCGGATCAGCGAGTGGCTGCCCCTCGGGGACGAGGGCGCCGCGCCCTGCAGGTTCACCTTCCACGATCCCGGGCCGCCACACTACACTGAGGAGGTCGCGCCGATTCTGCTCGAACGATGCGTCACTTGCCACCGAACGTCCACCACCTTCGACATCTTCAGCTCCTGCATGGAAGCGGGCCGCCCTCAATCCGAGTGAGCCACCTGAAACGCCGGCCTTTGCGAGAGGCGCGAGACATAGGCCGAGAGGATCGGCTGGTCCTCGAGCAGACCGCTGACGCCAGCCCAAGCGCAGATCGAACCTACGATGACGTCGGCCGCCGTGAAGCGGTTCTCGACGATGTACTCCTGATCGTGCAGGGCGCCTGAGAGAACCTGCGCGCCGACATTGAACTCCTCGCGCGCGGCGTCGATCTCGCTCGCGATCCTCTTCTCGGGGGGCAGAATCCGCGAGTGGAGGAAGGCCCTGTAGACCGGGGGCTCCGCCGAAGTCAGGGCGAACGCGACCCACTGGTAGTAGACCCCACGCCCGGGAGCCGCCAGAGCCGGAGCCATGTTCTTTTCGACGAAGCGATCGGCCAGGTACATGCAGATCGCGCTGGACTCGTACATCGTCACGTCGCCGTCGGTCAGGGCCGGCACGCGAAGGGCCGGATGGATCGAGCGATAACCTGCTTCGGCGCGCTCGCGATGAGCGCGCGGGAGTCGAACGAGCTCGTAGGGCACCGACATTTCTTCGAGGAGCCATCGTGGACGCATGGCTCGCGTCATCGGAACGTAGTAGAGCTTGATCACTAGGTGCTCGCCGGTGAGGGTGGGTGGATCCGCGGGCCGAGTTCAATCCGCTAGTTTAGCCCAAGCGTGGCAAGGTGTGGTCGTCGCTGGTCATCAGTCCGGATTCGTCGGATCGGCGAACTCCATCGTCACGCAGTGCCAGGCCCCTCCCGATTCGATGATGTTGCGGGCGTCGATCGAATGGACCGTCTTGCCCGGCATGAGCGCTTCGTGGATTGCGACCGCGGTCGCGTCGTAGGAGAGATTGTAGGTCGGCAGCAGGACTTGGTCGTTCACAATGAGTGAATTCGTGTAGGTCCGCACGACGGGGAAGATGAAAAACACGTAGTAGACGTCGGGCTGCCAGATCCGCACGACATTCCACGGGTCTCCAGCTCCGTTGGTGGAGCCGGCGAAGAGCGCGGCCGCGTCTTCGAGAACCTGATAGTCGTTCTCGCCCAGGTCGTATTCGCCGACCAGAATGGTGTTCTCGTTGACGATTTTCGTGAACATGTCGATGTGCCCGGTGCCGTCCAAACTCGGATCTTCAGGCACGATCGATTGGCTCGCGGAGAAGGCGGACCGAATCCGTTGGTCGATGACCGAGGGATCCACGCCCTGATTGTTGGAGTAGGTGCGCTCCGAGTAGGTGACGGTGCCGAGCCTGTCGTGGTTCAGATTGCCCCCCTCGGTGTAGACGACTTTCGATCCGCTCTGCCGGTTCATCACCGGGACTCCAGTCGCCGCCGCCACGAAAAGGGGTGTGTCGTCGTCCTTCGGCCGGTTGTTGTAGTAGTGGAAATCGGCGAGTCCCCAACCGTCCCCTCCGACTTCGTGGAGGAAGTTCGGGCCGTAGTCGCGAATCCACACGGTCGAGGTTTCTTCGATGACCCACCGGATGTGATCGGTGGGGACCGATCGATTCTCCAGATACGATCTCGCGCCATCCTGCTGCGACTGGGTATTGGTCCACATGTAGATCAGCGCACCCGAGTTGGAGAGCCCGTCGACCATCTCGGAGTAAGGGGTGCGCTGCGATGCCCAGTCGAAGGGCCAGCGCATCAGCACCGCCTGGATCGCTTCGATCTCCGTGGCGGCGCGAAACTCGATCGCGTCGTCGCCAGGAAAATCGCTCCGAGCCGCGACCGCGAGATCCGCACGCTCCAGCGGAAGGCCGAATCTTCGATACACGCTCTCGACGAGTTGACGGCCCTGCTCCAGCGTGAGTCCCAGCTCTTCGAAGCGCCCCGCGCGATCCAAAACGGCCACGAGCTCCAGTGCGCTTCGATTGCTTCGTGGCTGAACGACCGGTTCGGCACGCTCCACCCACCGGAGCATGGCGGCGAGATCGCCGCGATGCCCGCGATCGAGTGCGATCCAATCCCCTTCACCGGAGATTCGAGCGGCGCTGCTCGAGGATGAGAGCGCGAGGAGCGAAAGGGCTAGATGAACTGATGGGAACTTCATCGCTTGGGATTCCTGGGTTGCCCGGGTTTCGGATTCATGCGTCTCGAAT
>CAZFNT010000588.1:0-2867 GCA_964520315.1 uncultured Gemmatimonadota bacterium | reverse complement strand
ATCATGTTGTAGCTGACCATATTGTCCCAGTCCCACCTCTCGAGATAGGTGGCATCTGGTAGCAACAGATCCGCCAACTCACCGGTTTCGCTCAGAGCCACATCGCTCACCACGAGGAAGGGAATCAAGCTCTCGTCCTTCAGGATCTCGATGTTTCGTTTACAGTCGCCGTTCACATAGGCTGGATTGTAGCAGTAGACAAGATAAATGTCGGGTCGGCCGTGCTCACCGGAAGCAAATCCTTCGAGTACCCTCTGACTGATGTGGTGGTTCGGGAACGCCACTTCGTGGGGTCCCCCGTCACCAAGGTGCATCGCTTTCTTGCCGCTGGGGGCCTTGAAGGAGTTCTTCCAACTGGCGCCCACCGCTTTGCATCGACCGCCTGGAACGTCGATATTCCCTACGATCGCGTCGAGCATCAGAGCGGCCCGCTCGCACTCAGTGCCGTTGTAATGCGCGACGGCTCCGCGATAGGTGACGACGGTCGAAGGGCGATTCTTCGCGAATGCCAGAGCCAGCTTCAGGATCTTCTCAGCCGGGACGCCCGAGATGCCCTCCGCCCACGCCGGCGTATACTGGGCCAGGTGCGACTTCAACTCCGTGACGCTCGTCGTGGTCCAGTTGTCGACGAAACGCTGATCCGCGAGTCCGGCGTCGACGATTACCTTGCACATCGCCAGGATTACCGCCAGGTCGGTCCCTGGTCGTATCGGAATCCACTCATTCGATTTCGCGGCGGTATTCGAGAGCCGAACGTCGAAAGTGTACAGGGGCACACCTCGATCGATCGCACCTGAGGCTCGTTGACTCAGCGGAATATGGCTCGTGTGAGTTTCGAAGAAATTGCACCCGAAATTGAGGATGAACCTCGTGTTCTCCATGTCATTGACGTCGTAGTGCGATCCCCAAGTGAGCTCCTGGGCAACCCACTTCCCGCCTTCGCAGACCGCGGTGTGGTTGCCCGTGGTGCCCGTTCCGATACCCGCCAGCAAGTGGGTCTTGACTGCCTTGGATGACGAACCTTTCATGCGGCCGTAGTGGAACATGAGCTTCTCGGGGGTGCCGGCATCGATCAACTTCTTGATCCGGCCAGCGAGCATATCGGTCGCTTCGCCCCAACCGATTCGCTGCCACTTGCCTGATCCGCGCGGTCCGACCCGCTTCATGGGGTGCAGCAGTCGATCCGGGTTGTACACCTGCCCCATACCGGCCTGTCCCTTCGAACAGATCACGCCGTTGGTGCGCGGAAGATCGGGGTGTCCCTCGATCTTCACGATCCGCCCGTTCTCGACGTAGCCGATGATTGCGTCACGCGCCACGCATTGCCAACACGCAGACGGAATCGCCTTGCGCTCCACTCCAGTCGCCGGCGAGAAGTCCTTGCCGCCGGCCAGAAGCGTCCTTCCTGTCAATACTGTCTCCGCCAGGAGGCTCTCCGGACTCAGGTTGGTGCCCACCGCCGCGCCGACGGCGCCGAGCTTGAAAAAATTGCGTCGTTGCATAGCTCATATCCTCACGGAAAGATCTCTCTCACAGGAGCGTCGATCCTGTGCCGTCAGATCTCTTCTCTAGGCTCTTTCCATCCGCCGTTTGGTGTCGAATCCGTTCGCATAGGCGTCGGCCGGATCGAACCCAACATAGAAACATCTGGGCTCTGTTCCTTCCGACTCCAAGAGAACGTGCACGTCCTTTTCCTGGGCGAGAATCCCGCTGATCTCACTCTTAGGATCGTTGAGATCTCCGATCACCCTCGCCCTTGCGGGGCAAGTGTTTACGCAGGACGGCACGACTCCCTTCTCAAGTCTGTGGGCGCAGAAATCGCACTTCGTTGCAGCCTTGGCGCCTGGTTCGGAGTCAGACGCGCCCGCATCCACGGAGGGATCGAAATAGCGCACACCATAGGGACAGTTCTCGATGCACGAACCGCAACCGGTGCAGCGATCGCTGTCGACCGCCACGATTCCATCTGGCCTCTTGTAGGTGGCCCGTGCACGGAAGGCGACCTTGCGACCGCTCGGAAATACGAACTTCTTCCTGACCTCGTCCGTTGGGCAGATCTTCAGGCAGGCCGGCTTGTCGCAGTGATTGCAGAGCCAAGGCACGAAAACCCTCTTCACGTTCGGGAACGCACCTGACTCGTGATGGAGAACTCCCGACCGAAACACGCCCAACCGAACATCGAACTCGGTCTTACATGCCACTTGGCAGGTGTTGCAGCCCTTGCACTTCCGCAGGTCGATCAGGAAACCCCAGCGAGCCTCCTTCCGCTTGCCGCCTTCGCGAGCGAGCGCGCGGCCGGCGGGGGCCAGCAGTAGCCCCCCGCCAGCCGCCGCCATACTCGCCGAAGCAAGAAAGTCCTTGCGCGAAATGATGTTCTTGGCGTCCTTCGGCATGAGCTCCTCCTCATACAGGAGTCTGTATGGTGATAAAATGCGTCGCGATGCTTTGCGCCCGCCCGCGAAGGCGTCACAGACCGTATTGAAAGGTCAGGGTGGCGACGAGATCCGCCTCTGCGTCGCCAGGATTGATGAAGTAGTGGATGTTCGGCATCACATGGACCTTCGAGTGTGGGCGAAAGTCGATACCGGCGATCACGAGAGAGGTTTCGTCTTCTTCGGTCTCGGAGTCCGGTTCGTACATATCTAGGCGTGCGAAGGGCGTGACATCGTCCTGAACATCGTAGCGCCCAAACACCGAGAGACCCGAACTCTTGTTGTCTACTCCTCCGCGAGTATAGACGAAGTACTCCGCGCCGACGGCCGCCCCTCCGCTCTTGTAGCCGGCGAAGCCCTTCAGCAGAGTGTTGTTGTTATCGGAATCTTGAGGTTCCAACTCGACGAGGGCTACGAGAACCGCACCGTCCACCG
>CAZFNT010000587.1:0-2870 GCA_964520315.1 uncultured Gemmatimonadota bacterium | reverse complement strand
TGCCTAAGACCAAGATTCGCACGGCTCGGGCACGCATCAGGTGGCGGATCCTGGTGGCGTTCCTGCCTGCTATCGCGGCATCGTCGGCCCACGCCCAGCGGGGATCCGCCGAGGTCATTCGCTTTCGCAGCGTTCCGGAGGCCGAGAAGGCTCTACCCCTGATCTCAACCGCGCGATCGCGCCCTCCTGCTCCACCCGCGATTCCGCTCCGCGCCCGTCCTCGAGTAATGCTCACCGGCTACTGGCCGCCGACCAACGAGATGATCCGGCGATTCAGCCCCGATCCGGATCTCAATCCCCAGGGCTGGATCGGCGGAAACTGGGAGGGACGAGGATTCGATGTCTTCGCCTATTTCCCGGAGTTCGATCCCCCCGACTGCCAAAGCTGCGGCAAGGGGGAAGGCGACCTGGAGGTGGACTACCAGGACACTTCTCGCGACGGTCGCGCGATCTCCGACACGCTCCGGCCGATCGCGGTGATCACCTTCAGCCGTGGCTTCGACGACCTGAGCTGGGAGGTGGAGCTGAATCAGTTCAATCGGACCACATGGATCGGCGACTACGAAGACCCCCGAGAGCCGACTCCGAGCCCCCCGGATCCCACGGTGCCGGCCGATGCGCTACGTCTGTCCGCGCTGCCGGTGCAAGGAATAGTCGATGCAGTCGAGGCGGCCGATCTCGGTCTCGACCCTTTTGTCGCGTGGACCGGAGACGGTGGTGGCTTCCTTTCGGAGTTCGCCGCTTACCATGGCGTCTGGTATCAGGCCTACCACGCCTCGCCGCAGGACCCGGACATTTGTGTCGCCGGGGGGCACGTGCATGTCGGCGGCCAGATCGATTGGGAGACCGCGACGCTCGCGGCGGCGGTGACCTTGCGCACGGTCATCGACTATGTGGACGGGCTCATTCGCGTCGAGACCTGCCAAGATGATGTCGGCTACAAGGGACCGGGAACCGCGACGCTCACTCTCTGCGGTGATGCGCTCTCTTCCGGGGGAAGGGCCGAGCTCATCCTGCGCAACGCACCGGCGGGCTCGGTCGCCTGGTTGGTGCTTGGAAGTCGACTCGCACCCAAGCCGTACATGGGCGGCCGGCTCGCCCCGGATCCGCCGAATGTGGTCGCGACCTTTGAAACCGATGCCCTGGGGCAGATCCACTTCGGTCCGATTCCAGGGGGACGAGGCCCGGCCCTCCGCTATTTGCAGATGGTCTACGAGGACTACGACTACGCCCAAGGCCGTGGCTTCTCAAACACGCTCAGGGTCGAGCTTCTCCCTTGACGGCCGACGAGGTACACTCTTCGCCTCCCCCACGGCCGGCGTCCGACACAACCGAGGATCTCTTGAGCGCACGCACCATTCTCGTATCCGCCGTCGCGGTCGCCTTCGTCTCGGCCTCCTGCGGAGCCGGGAAGGCAAGAGACACCCGTCTCGCCACCGAGAAGATCGAAGAAGCGACCCTGGAGCTCAGTGTCGGCGACCCCCTCGTCGCCCATGACCTTCTTGCGGAAGCCGGTGAGCTCGACTCGGAGGTGCCGGGTCTCCACCTCCTCCAAGGAGACACATTCCTCGTCATGGAGAGGCTCGCCGAAGCCGAAGCGGCGTACCGACTTGCGATCGAAGAGGCTCCCGACGATCCGATGCCGAGGAACAATCTCGGAGTCGTCTACCGCGAGCAGGGTCATACCGGCGAGGCGAAAAGGGTGTTCGAAGAGGTTCTCTCGACCCTGGGACCCGATATCGACGCCGAGCACAACCTCGGCTTGATCGCTCTCGACGAGAAGCGCTGGGAAGACGCGATCGCCTTCTTCGAAGGGGTGGTCGAGAGCGACGAGAAGTTCGCGCCCGCGCACTACGGTCTCGCGATCGCCTACGAGCGGGTGGGCCGTGAGCTCGATTCGAAGAGGTCGGAGTGGCGTTTCGAGCTGCAGAGGGCGCGATAACTTCCGTTGGGGGCGGTTCATCTCCCTGATCGTGGAGATAGCCTCTTCAGTGACCGAGTATATGGGTAGCGGGAGCGGCTGACCGACCACATTCCACCCATCGACCACTGGGAGCTCGCTTCGTGAAGAGCGGACCTGCCCGATTCCTCTGCCTCGCGCTTCTCCTCTTCGGAGCGCGCTCATTGGCCTCGCAGCCCTCCCCGGCCGACCCGTTCCCGATCCCGCTCGGTTTCGAGCCGCGCACCGCTTTCTGGACCGACGTCTTCACGCGCTACTCCTCCGATCAGGTCGTGATTCACAACCGTGAAGAGCCGTGGATCGTGTATGAGGTGCTCGAGCTGGAGGAGCCCTTCGATAGCGGCGACCGCCGGCAGAGGAAGCTAATCCGAAACGCCCAACGCCGCTCCGCGGTGGGGGAAAGGGCCCGCTTTCAGCCTGGGCTGAAGGAGCGCTTCGCAAGTGGAATCGAACGATCCGGCCGCTACCTCGACGAAATGAGGACGATCTTCCGCGAGATGAGGGTGCCAGAGGATCTGGCATACCTGCCCCACGTCGAATCGTCGTTCGAGAACGATGCCCACTCCGCCGCGGCTTGCGTGGGACTCTGGCAGTGGTCTCGGGGGACCGGCCGGGAGTATCTGCGCATCGATCGAGGAGTCGATGAGCGCCTCGATCCCCTCGCCGCGACGCGGGCGGCCGCCAGGCATCTGCGCGACAACTTCGAAGAGCTGGGGAGCTGGCCCCTGGCGATTACCGCCTACAACCACGGTGTAGCGGGAATGCGAAGGGCGCGCAAGCGCTACGGCGAGAATCGTTTCGATCTAGTGGTTGGGCACTACCGCAGTCGCAGCTTCGGCTTCGCCAGCAAGAACTTCTACGCCGAGTTCCTGGCCGCGAAAGGAAGAGCCCCGGCATGAGCAAGACCGTC
>CAZFNT010000586.1:0-2871 GCA_964520315.1 uncultured Gemmatimonadota bacterium | reverse complement strand
TCGGTCGACGCGGTTGCCACCATGATCAAATCGGTCGAGGTGCCAGACGAAGAGGACGAGAAACCTCGCATCTTGGCGTTCATGTGCGAGAACGCCGCATTGCCCGCGCTCGAGGAGGCCGCAAGGAGACGACTCAAGTGGAACCCCTGGATCCGAGTTGTACCGGTGCGATGCCTCGGCGCCGTGAATGCGGTCTGGATCGCGGATTCACTTTCGAGTGGTTTCGATGGAGTGATGCTTTTCGGGTGCAAGAAGGGCGACGATTACCAGTGCCATTACATCAAGGGCTCTGAGCTCGCTGCGCAGAGAATGGAGAACGTCCAGGAGACCCTCGAGAGGTCGGCGCTGGAATCGGAGCGTCTCAAGGTCGTGGAAATCGGAAGAGACGAGTTCGAGCGCATACCGGAGCTCTTCGAAGAGTTCGCCGAGATGATCGAAGAGGTCGGTCCCAATCCGTACAAGGGTTTCCAGATAGAGGGGCGCCATGTCACCAACCACCAGACTCCAGCCTTCGGTCTCGGATCGGAGAGCGATTCGCTCCAGTCGGGGTGAATCGATCACGAAATGTTGCCAATGTGGTACGTGCACGGCGGTTCGCGATCTGACAACTCCAGAGATTGCATTTCCGAGACGGCAGGTGCAGCTCGCTCGTTGGGGTCTGATGGACGAACTCGCGGCCGATCCGGCGATCTGGCTTTGCCACCAGTGCAACGACTGCACGCCCAGGTGTCCGAAGGATGCGCGGCCGGGGGATGTTCTTCAGGCCGTGAGGGCCAAGGTGATCGAAGAATTGGCCATGCCGGAGGTGCTGGGCCGTCTCGTGGCCAAGGCCAACGTGACTTGGCCGGTTCTCTTGGGTGTGCCGATCCTCTTCTTCGTAGCACTGCTGGCGATCACGGGACACCTCGCCGCGCCGCAGGCCCCCTATCCGCACGGCGATTTCGCATACGAGCTCTTCGTCCCGCACAGTCTGATCTACGCCGTGTTCTTTCCGACGGCTGGGCTCGTGGCGCTTGCGCTCTTCTTGAGCGGACGGCGATTCTGGCAGGGTCTCGACAGCGCTGGGTCGCGCCGGGGCTCGTTTCTAGCGAATCTCTGGCTCGTTTTGGCTGAAATCGGTACGCACAAGCGATTCGGCGATTGTGGAACGGCCCACAATCGAAAGATCGGTCACCTCGCGCTGGTATGGGGATTCGTCGGTGCGGCCGTGACCTCGGGCTTGCTGATCGTCGCGATCTACGGCATGGGGGAGATCATGCCCTTGCCGCTGGAGCACCCCTTCAAGCTGCTCGGCAACCTCTCGGCGATCTTCCTGCTCGTCGGTGGTATCATGCTGGTGCGCAATCGGCTCGCGAAGGACTCCGAATCTGGTGCGTCCACGGCGTTCGACAGTTTCTTCCTGAGCATCGTTGTCCTGGTGATTCTTTCGGGCGTATTCGTTGAGGCGGGGCGGTTCTTTCTGCCCACCGCTTTTGGCTGCGCCCTTTACGTGGTTCACCTGGGTGCCGTGCTCTGTCTTTTCCTGACAACTCCCTACTCGAAATTCGCGCATTTGTTCTACAGAACGCTGGCCATGGTTCATGAACGCATGGCATTCGCGCCCTCGTGAGAAGAAACACACTGGAGAAAAAGAAATGAGCATGTTGGTCAAGCCCCATGGCGGGCAAGATCTCAAGCCGCTTCTGCTCGACGGGCAGGAGAGGGAAACGGAACTGGCCAAGGCCGAAGGCCTTCAGAAAGTCCCGATGACGACGAGGGAGACCTCGGACCTCATCATGATGGGGATCGGTGCGTTCACGCCGCTGACCGGATTCATGAACAAGGACGACTGGAAAGGGTGTTGCAGCGAGTTCACACTGCCCTCGCTGAACGGACTCTTCTGGCCGATACCGATCACCCTATCGGCCGAGCAAGGCCTGGCGGACTCGATCGGACTCGGTGAGGAAGTGGCGCTCGTCGATACCGAGACCGGTGCGATCATGGGGACCATGAAGGTCACCGAGAAATACACGATCGATAAGGCTTTCGAGTGCAAACAGATCTTCACCACAACCGACCCGGAGCACCCCGGTGTGGCGAAGGTGATGGAGCAGGCCGACGTGAATCTCGCAGGTCCCGTCAAGGTGCTCTCCGAGTCGTACTACCCCGAGATGTTCAAGGAGATATACCAGCGCCCGGCGGAGTCACGAGCGATGTTCGAGGAGCGTGGTTGGAGCACGGTTGCCGCGCTGCAGCTTCGCAATCCGATGCACAATTCGCACGCGTACCTCGCGTGGATAGCCAACGAGATCTGCGATGGCGTCTACATTCATCAACTCGTCGGTAAACTGAAGCCGGGCGACATTCCAGCGGATGTTCGTGTTTCCGCCATCGATGCGCTCGTGAAGAACTACTTCCGCGAGGAACGGATCATCCAGGGTGGCTACCCGATGGAGATGCGCTACGCCGGTCCGCGCGAAGCGCTGCTTCACGCCGTCTTCCGCCAGAACTACGGCTGCAGCCACTTGATCGTGGGTCGAGACCACGCCGGCGTCGGCGATTACTATGGCCCCTTCGACGCGCAGCAGATTTTCCATGAGATCCCGAAGGGCGCGCTCGATCTGCAGCCTCTTCCCCTGGATTGGACCTTCTACTGCTACGACTGCGGCACAATGGCCTCGATGAAGACCTGCCCGCACGACAGCAAGGCGGTCATCGACGACGAAGGCCAGTACCAGGGCGGCTCTCGGCTGCTCCTCTCGGGGACCATGCTCCGGAAGTTGATGAGCGAAGGAAAGCCGGTGCCGAAGGAGTTCTCGAAGCCAGAGGTCGTCGCGATCCTGAAGAACTACTACGACAACCTCGAAGAGAAGGTGGAGATCAAGATGCACG
>CAZFNT010000585.1:0-2872 GCA_964520315.1 uncultured Gemmatimonadota bacterium | reverse complement strand
GAGGAGGGGCTAAGGAAGAGCGCCTTCGAACTCCCGCCGGGCTTCAAGTTAACGAAGACGGTTCAGACGAGCGAAAAGAGCCTCTCGGCGAAGCTCACTGAGAAGCTGGAGGCGTCACTCGATCGATGATCGGGATCTCTTTCATGTTGATCAACTGCAGCTTCAGGACATCTACATCTTCACGTTGCATCTTCAGCTTCTTCCGCATCGGCTCGACGCGCTCTTTCGCCGCGCGAAGCTCTGCTTCGTTGTTGCCCTGATCTGCATTCTTCGTCTCCGAGACCTGCTGCTCCAGTCCACGGATCGATTTTTCGGATGCTCTCACTGAGCGCACGAGTTTCTCGATCGATCTCGTCTTCTTCGCAACGATGCCCTGAAGGCGATTCGTGATGAACGATATTCGTGCCTCGGACAAGCCGCTCTTCTTCCACTTCTCGACCCGAACGATCGATTCACTGTGGTGACACTCGCGCATACACTTCTTGTGCTCGCGCTCGTCTTCGATCTCGTTACAGACCTCTTGCGAACAGTACTCAATGCAGGTTCTGGTATCGATTGGAGCGCCGGCCTGTGGGGGCGTCAGCAGCACCATGCTCAAAGACAGGCTCATCGGGTTCATGGTCTCTCCTCGGAGATGTCAGCGGTCCCTAGATCGAGTGTAGAACATGCCGGGTTGGATGTCATGGGTATCTCCATGCGTGGGTGGGACGGCGATCCTCGTCGTCGGGGGCGATGCGGTAGGTGTTGTGGCAAGACACGCAACCCGCGCTCACCTTGGCCAGGCGCGCCAGCAGCTCCGACCTCGGCAGGTCCCTTTCGGCGGCCTTGGCAAGCTCACCCATCTCTGCGTGCACCAGCTTGCCGAGTTGCGTCCAGGGCGGGGGGATGACTCCACGCAGACTCGGCATCTCCTGGGTGATGAAGGGGGCGCTCCCCTCCGCGCCCGCGAGGCGCGCAACCGCGGGCATATCGTCCCGCGCCGTCGCTTCGAGGATCCGGTGCATCGAGACGAGATTGGCGCGCATTCTACGGAGCACGTGGTCCCGCTCCTCGGGCGACATCCGCACCGCCTCCCTAATATCGCCCGGGTGGGGATCATCGAGAGGGTCCTTATGGCTCCGGCTCATCCAGAGCAGAACGAGCGCCGTCGGCACCCAGAGCGCAATCGCCAGAAGGCTCCAGATCCGTCCGGATGGGGCTTGGTTCATGGACATCGATCTTATCGAATCAGCAGTGCCGCACCGAGGATCGAGAAGAGATCGTCGGCGCTGACTCCGCTGTGGATGCGGAAGAAGAAAAGCAGAGCGGATCGAAGGTGAAAAGTAATGGCGATGCCCAAGAGTGTCGCCGGCCACGAGGCGAAGCGGCCGCGCCTCAGAGGGAAACGGGACTCGATCGCCAGCGAGAGAACGACGAGCAGGGTTTGGCATAGGTCGAAGATCGCCAGCGTCCACATGACATCGAAGCGGGTCGCGGTGTTCGAGGGTGAAACGAAAAGCTGGTGAGAGAAGAGCAGAAAGACATAATTCGCGCCGAAGGTCGCTGCGCAAGCCAGACTGAGATTGAGCCACTTCGACCTGGGCAGCGCCCGAGACAGAGAGAGCAGAGTCGGATAGTAGACCAGCGACACGAGCAGATCGCGGAAGTAGATGTTCCAGCGCCTCCAGTACGCGGCGTAAGTATTCGATGCCAGCGGATTGGCGAAATTGTCTTTGATGTCGAATCCGAATAGCCGGGCGATGCCGATGCCGAGCTGCTCGTAGCCGTACTTGGCGAAGTAGATCTGCAGATGGAAGAGATTGAGGGCGAGCCACACCGCCAGCCAGCTCTGGCTCTCGATGGTCTGCGCGAAACGCCAGTCCAGTCTGTAGCCGGCCATCGCATGAGAGATGATCGGAACCGCTAGCAAGTGAAGTGTTGCGATTACAACTGTAGTGACGCCTTTTCTGAGAAGTGGAGCGGGGGGACGGAATCGATGGCGGCCCCAGAAATGGGAGCAAGGAATGATGGCGCTTCGCCCCAATCCCATCGGGAGCGCCCACATGTAGATCAGGAAATCTTCCAGCGACACACGTTCGATCGCTTTGGTGCGGATCTCCTGCAGAAAGTATACCGATTTCGTCGAAAAGGTGACCAGAGCCCAAGCCGCCACGGCGCTGCGGATCGTGAGCCCCCGCGCGCCGTACTCGAGCACCCAACCTTTCAGGCAGACCGGAACGAAAACGGCCAGCAAAAGCCCCGCCCCGCCCCAGAGTCGCAGGTTCCTGCCGTGCCCGCCCGCCATCGTCACGGAGTAGAACACGAAGGAGAAGCCGAGCACGAAGAGCACGGCGCGGGGATCGAGGAAGAGCACCAGGAAGCCAAACCCCGAAACGAGCAGAACCGTCTTTCGATGACGATCGGGGCAGAGGTGATAGAGCACCAGCGCCGCCGCCACCCAAAGAACGAAGGCTCCTAGGAAATCGAGCTCGATGCGCAGGCTGCGCTCAATGACCTGACGCGCCCAGCCTTCCGCTGAAAACATCCTCATTCCCTCACAGCGGCGGGCACCGTGTCTCGGGCGATCGACCTGGCGACCCGGAAACCGATGATGTAACAGTAGTTGTCCGGATCGTAGTGATGGCGGCTTGCCGATCTGCACTGGCGAGCGACGGTGTTCCAGCCGCCGCCACGAATCGCTCGCGCCCCTCCGGACGAGGGACCCGCGGGATCGACCACCGGCTCCGATAAGTAGTCCCCGTAGAGGTCCCAACACCATTCCCAGACGTTGCCGTGGACGTCATGGAGGCCCCAAGGATTTGCAGCCTTGCCCCCGACCTCGTGCGTTTGCTTCGCGGAGTTTTCGCTGAACCACCCGGCCCGGCGCAAAACC
>CAZFNT010000584.1:0-2878 GCA_964520315.1 uncultured Gemmatimonadota bacterium | reverse complement strand
CGGGATCGCCTCGCGGAGCCGCTCCGAAGCCGCGCTCATCGAGATGACAGGTTTCGGCGCAACAAGAGGATTCGATGATTGAACCAGCCGCAACCGCGCGCACCCGACGACACGAGGATGCCGACCGCGACGACTCCAACGAAGAAGAGGGAGTCACGCGCGTAAGTCCATTCGTCCGCATGATCCAGATCGAAGAGGACGACGACGAGCTCCTCGGAGTCGACGATGAGGAGATGCTCGCACTGATCGAGAGCTCCACCGACAACATGGAGGCGGGCAAGATCATCCATGGCACCGTCGTCCGGGTCTCCGACAAAGAGGTCATGGTCGATGTCCACCTCAAGGCCGAGGGGGTCATCTCGATCAGCGAGTTCGGCGAGGCTCGACATGAGCTCAAAGCCGGCGACGAGATCGAGGTCTTCCTCGACCAGCTCGAGGACGATAACGGCAGGCCGGTGCTCTCGAAGCAGCGGGCCGATTTCATTCGTGTCTGGGACCGAATTCGCAGCGCCTACGATGCCGAAGAGCCGGTGGAAGGGGCGCTCAAGAAGCGGATCAAAGGGGGCGTCATCGTCAACCTCTACGGCGTGCCCGCCTTTCTTCCCGGATCTCAGATCGATCTCAAGCCGGTCAAGAACATCGACGCGATTCTCGGCGAGTCGTACGAGTTCAAGATCATCAAGTTCAACAAGCGCCGCGGCAACATCGTCATCTCGCGCCGCAAGCTGCTCGAGGAGCGGCGCAAGGTACTCCGCGACAGGGTGTTGGTCGATTTGGAGAAGGGCCAGATCCGCGACGGCGTGGTCAAGAACATCACCGACTTCGGCGCTTTCATCGATCTCGGCGGAATCGACGGCCTGCTCCACATCACCGACATGTCGTGGGGGCGGATCACCCATCCCTCGAATCTGCTCGAGATTGGGCAAGAGATGCGGGTCAAGATCTTGGAGTTCGACCGTGAGCGCGAACGGATTTCGCTCGGTCTCAAGCAACTGGAGACCTATCCGTGGGACAACATCGGCGCGAAGTACCCCGAGGCGTCGGTCGTTTGCGGGCGGGTAGTGTCGATCGTGGACTACGGCGCGTTCATCGAGCTCGAGAAGGGGGTCGAGGGGCTGATCCACATCTCCGAGATGAGCTGGACGCGAAACGTACGCCACCCATCGAAGATCCTCACGGTGGGCGACGACGTGAACGTGAAGGTGCTCCGAGTCGACGCCGAGAACGAGAAGATCTCTCTCGGTCTGAAGCAGGTGGAGCCCGACCCGTGGGACACCCTCGACGAGGAGTTCCCGATCGGGACCCGCCTTCTAGGCAAGGTCCGCAACCTCACGAACTTCGGCGCCTTCGTCGAGATCATCGAAGGGATCGACGGTTTGGTCCATATCAGCGATATGTCGTGGACCAAGCGCGTTCGGCACCCATCCGAGGTGGTCAAGAAGGGTGATGACGTCGAAGTGGTGATCCTCAACATCGACAAGGAGAACCGCCGCATCAGTCTCGGCATGAAGCAGGTTGGCGATGATCCGTGGAGCAGCGTGACCAACTTCTTCAACGTCGGTGACGAGGTCGAGGCAACGATCCACCGCGTGGTCGAGAAAGGGCTGGTCGTCGATCTGCCGAACAACTACGAGGGCTTCGTGCCGATCAGCCAGGTCGGCCAGCAAGCCGCGGGCCGTAAGCTGACCGATCTCTTCAAGGACGGCGACAAGATCCCGATGAAGCTGATCGAGATCGACCCCCTCGAGCGGCGGATCGTTCTTTCGATTCGTGCCTACACCGAGGACCGAAATCAGCCCGAGGAGGAGTACCTGCGCAAGCACTCGCACATCCAAGAGGTGGGCGGGGAATCGCTCGGGGCCAAACTGTCCGAGGCGTTCGCGGCCAAGGGCCAGGGTGACGAAGAGCCCGAATCCTCGGAGGACCAGGCGCAGGAGTGATCACTCCACGAGAAGGATGGCGCTCGCGGCCCGAACCCCATCGGCCGCGTGTGCCTTCACTCTGGCGCAACGTCCTCATTCTCCTCGGAGCTCTGGCGCTCTGGCTCTACTTGAAGCAATTCCCCTAAATGTCAGAGCTTCGCAAAGACCCGATCGTCGGCCGTTGGGTGATCATCGCCTCGGATCGGGGGCGGCGGCCGAACGCTTTCGGCGCCGGACGCGAGCCCTTTCCGAAAGGGATCTGCCCGCTGTGTCCCGGCAACGAGCATCTCACGCCGCCAGAAATCGTGGCGATTCGCGGCGACCGCTCGGAGCCGGACACGCCGGGTTGGCACGCCCGTGTCATTCCGAACCGCTCACCGGCGCTCGAAGTGGAGGGCGAGCTGGAGCGGCGCGGATTCGGGCTCTTCGATCAGATGAGCGGGGTCGGTGCGCACGAGGTTCTCGTCGAGTCGCCGCACCACGGAACCGAACTGGCCGATCTCGACGCCGAAGCGTTCCGCAATGTGCTCCTGCTCTTTCTGGAGCGCATGGTCGATCTGAGAAAGGACCGCCGGTTGCGCTATCTGCTCCTGTTCAAGAACCACGGGAGCGAGGCCGGAGCGAGCCTCGAGCACACGCACTCGCAGATCATCGCCATGCCGATCGTGCCGCGGCAGGTAGCCGAAGAGATCGAGGGGGCCGAGCAGCATTTCCGCCGGAAGGAGCGGTGCATCTTCTGCGATCTGATCGACCAGGAGCAGAGAGAGAGGCTGCGGGTGGTGAGCGACACGGGCCATTTCATCGTCCTCCAGCCCTTCGCGTCGCGCTGCCCTTTCGAGACTTGGATTCTCCCCAAGCGCCATTCCTCCGATTTCGACGACATGGCCGCGGAGGAGATCGACGCGCTCGGATCGGTCTTTCGAGATACACTGCGGCGTCTGAAATCGGCGCTGGAC
>CAZFNT010000583.1:0-2886 GCA_964520315.1 uncultured Gemmatimonadota bacterium | reverse complement strand
ACCCTTGGAACAAAAGCAGCATAAGAAAAGTGTCTACGAAAACGGGGGAACATCCATCGAAGCTCCATCTGGGTCGCGAGTAGCCAGTGCTCCAGAACGATCGGCTCGCCATCCTCCGACTTATCGAAGCGACATGCGGTCGGGATGGACCTCCGCACGCCACGAGATTTGCCGTCACCCACTATGCCAAGAGCTCTTGGTTGCCGCCAGTTCGCCAGAAGATTAGGACTGGATTGGCATTTGGTACCACGATAAGCTCAGTGCGCGGAATCGATCCGTTCGTCGAGCCACCAATGGACGCTACAACCATGCCCCACATCTCTTGGGACAAGCTGCTACCCATGCGTGCGAGACGAGCAATCCAACGGCTAGGGTTTGCTGGGGCAGCTCGTACTGTCACTTCCCGAATCGCTCGAAAGCTCGGCACGCGCAATGGACGTGCGTTGGTTGGGCCCAGGTTTCTGCGCATCAACCCCATGGGATTCGTATGCAATCATGCCTGCCCCATGTGTTGGATTCAGCAACTCGACCCTGAAGAGCTCAGACGGGAGAAGAAGTCCGAGATCAAGCACGGTCTGAAGCTTGATGACTACCGAAGACTCTTCGACTCTATGCCCCTTGGCCTCGAAGAAGTGAATTTAGTCGGCGGCGGGGAACCGCTCCTCCATCCACAAGCCGTTGAAATCATGCGTGAGGTGAAGTCACGCGCATGGAGGAGCAGCCTTATCACAAATGGTACAGCAATGAACGAGGGTGTGTCTCGTGCACTGATTGACATGGGCTGGGATCAGGTCTGCGTTTCCGTTCATGCCGGAGACCCGGATACCTACCGGCGGATTCACGGCGTGGATCGTTTTGGGCGGTTGATTGACAACCTAACGGCGTTTACGCGCTATCGCCGCGCATGCGGGGCCGAAGAGCGCTGCGAATTGAAGGTCTTCCACGTGCTCCAGCGCGACAACATCGCCACCGTGTCGAAACTCTTTGAAGTTGCTGAGCAAGTCGGCGCGGACACCGTCGAATTCGACCTGATCAATCCCTTCAACGATGAAATGTGGCTCACTCCCGCACTGCTCGAACAGGCAGCTGCTGGGTTGAGGCACTGGAGCTCAGATGTGGCCATTCCCGCGAATACAGATGTAATTGTCGCGCAGCTCGAGAGAGGGGCTCGTCTGACCCGTGACGACGCTGATTTCGTGCCTGCAAAGTGGTGCTCCGTTGGTTTCGATCAAGCATTCGTCAACACGAAGGGCGAAGTGGTCCCTTGCTGTTTTTCCGATGAAATCATGGGAGACCTTCGCCGTTCTCGATTCGATGAGATTTGGTATGGAAAGCGCTACGAGGAGTTCCGTGAGAGGCTTCGGCGTGGAAGATTCGCCGATTATTGTATTACAAATCGCTGCACCCTGGCTGACGTCCTTCACTACGACTGAATGTCACTGAGACGAGAACCCCCCGGTGCCATGGCAGCCGTCGCCTGTCACGATGGGCAGAGTCGACTGCATGATCTCTTCGCTCTTCGTGATCACACTCCGTCCTCCTGCCTGCTCGACCGAGGGGGTTGGGACCGACTTTCGACGGTCGTTCGGCACAACAACTCCCCTGACTTCTGCACGGCGGCCGGGGATCCTTCCTTCTGCCTGCGGCCCACCGCTCGTCGCTGGACCGGTGATCCGGGTTCACGCCGGCGCCTCCTCGGTGGCCGGAGCGATTGGGGTAGGCGGTGCCACGAACGATGGAGTTCGACCGATCGGAGCGCGATCCCCCCACTCCTACTCCCTAGGAATCGGCGACAAACCCCGTCACAATCCGCCCCTCCCGCGATCGCTGCGAACCGCTGAGATCCATGACCACTGAATCACCTGCCCCGTCCACCGGCTTGCTCGAGTGCTTGCGCGTCGTTGAAATCGGTCGCCGGATCGCGGCTCCAATCGCGGGCGTGGTTCTGGAGGTGCTCGAGGAGATCGGTTGGGAGGGGGAGGTGGGGCGGCGGCGCGTAGTGATATTGGCCCAGAGCGTGCGAGACCCCAGCCAGGTCGGCTGCATCGTCGAGGGCATCGTGCGGTCCGGGAACGAGCGGGCGTGTGTTGCGGGTCCCCGCGAGGATGTGGCGAAGTGGCTCGATCACACGGGCGTCGCGAGGGAGACGGGGCGCGATCCTCTCGCTGCCTCCGCAAAGGGGTTCCGACGGCGACCTATCCCACAGTGGCAACGAAGCATCGGGGAGGCGGGTCTCGAGCATAGTGTCGCCATGCTTCCACAACCGAAGCTCACGCAGCTCATCTCCGCCCAGAGCTCGCCAGGGAGCAACTCGATTCCGCAGATCCGCAAGCGTGGTTGCGACGGATTCCCATCGAAGCTCAATTCCGTCTGCAGTCCGATTGAAATATCACTCACACCGATCGCCGACATCTCTCCACCCCCGATGCATGGTGCCGACAAATGCGCGATTCCCTCTCGAATCGATGAGGATCTGCCAGTGGGTGCGCTCACCCCCCTGGACACGGAGAGCCAGTTTTTTCCCACGGCTCGGCATCTTGCTCCGCCGGCGCCGACCAATTTGGCACTCGGCCAATGCCTGATCTGCGGGTCGCGGTCGATGCGCGACAGCTCTTCCTCAACCGGTCGGGGACCGGCATCAATCGACGAATTCTGCGGCTTGCGCACCATTTGCCCCGGGTCGACCCGGGTGTGCAGGTCGACATGGTGTACAACTTCGTGCGATCTCGGCATAGAGGCGTGATCGAGGGGTTCGGTGCGCCGGGTGTTCGGCCCAGAGTGATCCGGATTCCGCGCATTCCGCTGGAGTGGTTGCTGGTGCGTGGTCGTTTGCCGAGCTCCGGATCGGGGACCACGGCTACCAATTCGCGACCGAGCCGAGGACTC
>CAZFNT010000582.1:0-2894 GCA_964520315.1 uncultured Gemmatimonadota bacterium | reverse complement strand
CTGGTTTACGACGGGCAGGGGTTTTGGCTTTGCTACAAGCGGCTGTCGTCGGCGAGATTCCGTTGGTGGCCCTCACGCGCGGGCGAACAAGTCAGCAAACTGGAAGCGCACGAGCTTTCGGTTCTGCTGCGCGGCGGCGATCCGAGCGCGACAAGAGCAGCGCCGACGTGGCGGAAGCTCGGTACTGCCTGATCGTTTTGGCGCGTACATTTTGGACTTGCGTTCCATGGCGCTTCGGTGTACTACTGCATGCATGAAGACATTGCTGAAGCACCGCGGCCGGCGAGTGACATCCGAGGACGCGGCATTTATCCGAGAGCTGATCGAGGCTCATCCCACCGCGAGTCGGCGGGCGTTGTCGAAAGAGCTGTGTCATGCGTGGAGCTGGGTTCAACCAAATGGGGAGCCTCGCGACATGGTGTGTCGCGGATTGATGTTGGAGCTGCACCGTGCCGGGCACATCGAGCTCCCGGCGGTGCGCTACGTGCCACCCAATCCGCTCGCTCATCGCCGCCGGCCCGTCCCAGTGGATGTGGACCGCGCACCGCTCGAAGCCACGCTTCGGGAGCTGGGGCCTTTGGAGATCCGGCAAGTGCGTCGCACCGATCAGGAGCCGGTGTTCAACGGACTGATCGAGGAGCACCACTACCTCGGCTATACGCAACCGGTTGGCGAGCATCTCAAGCACTTGGTGTATGCAGGCGAGCGCCAGGTGGCCTGCCTGGCGTGGAGCTCCGCGCCGCGGCACCTGGGTCCGCGCGATCGCTTTATCGGCTGGTCGGCCGATGCGCGCCGGCGCAACATTCGATTCGTCGCGTACAATAGTCGCTACCTGATTCTGCCGTGGGTACGGGTGCCGCACCTGGCATCGCATCTTTTGGGACGCATGGCCAGGGAGCTTCCTGGAGAATGGCAGCGGCTCTATGACCACCCGGTCTACTTCGCCGAGACCTTCGTCCATCCAGAGCGCTTTCGCGGCACATGCTACCGCGCCGCCAACTGGGTGTACCTGGGCCAGACGACCGGAAGAGGCAAAGACGATCAGACAGGCCGCCAGAACCGACCGCGCAAGGACGTGCTCGGCTATCCGTTGACGCGACGCTTTCGCGCACGACTGTGTGAGACCACATGAAGAAGCGCACCAAGACGACAAAGGCCGCACACCCGAAGCATCGTGAGATCAAGCTCGATGAGCTGCACGAGATCCTCGATCGTGCCAAACCAGTTCTCAGCTCGGACGATCACGAGAAACTGCGTTCGGTTGTCGACACGCTCGCCTTCGTCGAATCCGAGCTGGAGGGCAAGAATGTATCGATCCGTCGATTGCGCCAGCTCATTTTCGGCTCGAAGACGGAGAAAACACGTCAGGTTGTCGGCAGCAATGCCGGCGAGACCGGGCAAGACTCCGGCGGAGATCGTGGCGGTGCTTCGGACACTCGAGATCAAGACAAGAAGAAGAAGAAGCGCAAGCGCAAGGGCCATGGCAGGAAGGGTGCCGACTCCTATCGCGGCGCTGACAAGAACAAGGTCGCTCACGGCAAGCTCAAACGCGGGAATCGCTGTCCCGAATGCGACAGGGGCAAGCTGCACCGCAAACCACCATCGGTCGTGGTTCGTGTCGAGGGCGTAGCGCCATTGAAAGCCACCGTCCACGAAATGGAATCTCTTCGCTGCGGTGGATGCGGCGAAGTATTCACGGCCCCGCCACCAGAGGGCGTCGGAGAGCACAAATACGACGAGACCGCGGCGGCCATGATCGCTCTCATGAAGTACGGCTGCGGACTGCCCTTCAATCGCATAGAAGGCCTTGAGCGAAATCTAGGGATTCCGCTGCCGGCCTCGACGCAATGGGAGGTGGTTCACGAAGCCGCCGGCCGCCTGCGCGCTCCCCACGAAGAGCTCATCCGCCAGGCCGCCCAGGGAGATGTGCTGCACAACGATGACACCACGATGAAGATCCTCGATATCCAGCGAGCACCGCCTTCGATCGATCTCGATGCCGCCAAGGAGCGCAGGGGGATCTTCACTTCCGGAATCATATCGAGAGGTCAAACCCTGCATCAAATCGCACTCTTCTTTACCGGGCGCCAACATGCCGGGGAGAATCTTGCTGACGTGCTCGCCAAACGCCTCGACGAACTCGATGCACCGATCCAGATGTGCGATGCGCTTCCGCAGAACACCGCTGGAGATCTCGATACCATCGTCGCCAACTGCATCGCACATGCACGCCGAAAATTCGTCGACGTCGCAGCGAGCTTTCCTGACGAATGCCGCCACGTGCTCGAGGAACTGGCGAAGATCTACCGGATCGACGCCGCAACCAGGAAACAGGGACTCTCGGCCGATGAACGCTTGCGCGTGCACCAGAAAACCAGCGGTCCAATCATGGGACACCTCAAGAAATGGCTCGGAATCCAGCTCAAAGAACGCAAGGTCGAGCCCAACAGCACCCTCGGCGACGCCATCAACTACATGCGCAACCACTGGAAGAAGCTCACCCTCTTCCTCAAAGAGTCAGGAGCGCCGCTCGACAACAACATCGTCGAGAGAGCGCTGAAAAAGGCCATCCTCCATCGAAAGAACGCCCTCTTCTACAAGACTGAGAACGGGGCACGCGTCGGCGATCTCTTCATGAGCCTCATCCATACCGCCGAGCTGTGCAAAGCCGATGTCTTCGACTATCTCGTCGCGCTCCAGCGAAATCACGAGCGGGTCGAAAACGCGCCGGCCAACTGGATGCCGTGGAACTTCCGAGACGAGCTCGGCGAGTCCGGAGACGATGGCTAGATCGAGCGCAGCTGCTCAGGGGCGATGAGTCCGCCGCCCGCCGCTAGACGAACGCACGGTCAGAGCGAAAAATCGGGGCGGCCGCACGCTTGCCGAAGGGACAC
>CAZFNT010000581.1:0-2898 GCA_964520315.1 uncultured Gemmatimonadota bacterium | reverse complement strand
GCAGGGGCGTGCGGTGCCCCGGATTTTCTGGGAGATGGTGGCCGCGGGCGAAGAGGCGGGGCAGCTCGACGCGGTTCTGGCCTGGCTGGGTAAGTTGCTCGAGCATGAGATCAAGATCCGACGTACGGTGAAGACCGCTCTTCGCTACCCGGCGATGGTCATCGGCGCGGTCTTCCTCGCTTCGACGGTCGTGCTGACATTCGTCGTGCCCCGATTCACGAGTCTGTTCGCAACGATGGGCGCCGATCTCCCTCTTCCCACGCGTATTCTGATGGGGGCCGGCGATCTCCTGGCGAATCACTCATTCGCGCTGATGCTCGGGTTCGCCGCGGCGGTGGCGACGGTGGCGTGGGGTGTGTCGACGAAGCTGGGGAAATGGTATATGGCGACCGTCGTGCTGAAGATCCCAGTGCTCGGAACGGTGATCGCGCAGCTCGAGCTCGCACGGGTGTCGTTCATTCTGGAAGTGCTCTTTCGGAGCGGCATTCCCACTGTTCGAGCGGTGGAGCTGGCGGCGAGAACAGCTACGAATCCGGTCATCGAATCGGAGCTGGGCGTGGTGGCTCATCGTATTGCCGAAGGTCGCGGTCTAGGTGGGTCCTTCGGCGCAAGCGACATGTTTCCCCCGGTATTCGTCCAACTTCTAGCGGTAGGCGAAGAATCGGGGTCACTCGAACCGATGTTGGCCGATGCTCGTCAGTTTCTGGAAGACGAGGCGGAGGTCAGCGTCAACAATCTAACAGCGCTGGTGGAGCCCGTGCTCACGGTCTTCGTTGCCGTGCTGGTGGTCGGCCTTGCTTTGGCCATATTCCTTCCCATGTGGAACATGCCGGGACACATGCTGTGACCCGGGAACTCGGAGGAGAACTCATGTCGATCCTAAGAATTCGTGATGCGCTCGATGCAAGATGTCGCCGGCGCCGAGGTACAGAGGTCGGCTTCACCTTGGTGGAGCTCGTCGTCGTTGTGGCGGTCTTGGGGCTCTTGGCCGCCGTCGCCATACCGAAGTACCAAAACATCACCGCGGAAGCGAAGTACTCGGCTTGCAGCGGTGCGTTGGGTGGACTGCGATCCGGAGTTGCGCTTTTCTACGCCAACTCCGCCGTTACCAATTCCGGCTCGGCCTCTTGGCCCACGCTGGCTGAGCTCTCGGCAGTTGGCACGGTCATGATGCAGGAGGTTCCGGCGAATCCGTACGCCGGCGACTACGGCTCGGTGATCGTGGCGGGAACGACCAAGGGTGTCGTCGTCGAAGGGGATGCGGGCTGGGCCTACAGAGTAGCGACCGGCGAGATCTGGCCCAACACAGACGAGGCGGGCGAGAACGCACTATAGCTTGCGTTCGCGTCAGCTCGCGAAGATCCCGAGTTCGGATACCTCTGAAGATTGGCGCCGCCACCGGATCGACCGATCCGTGGCGGTGTCGATCTGGGCGGGCCCGAACCGGGGACGCCGTGCCCCGGCTTGATAGGACGGGGTGAGGGCGAAGTCGTGCTCAGCGTCGATCGCGGACATGGGGTCGCTTCAAATGCTCAAATTTCCCGGTAAGCTCAATGCTCCGAATGTCGCTGACTTGGTGCGACGCATTCGAGAGATTTCGAGCGCGGATCTACTGCCTGGATCCGGCTGGGGACCGGGAGCGGGCGCGCGAAAGGGCTCGCTCGTGGGCGCGCTCTGCGTGGATGGCGGTTCCGAGGCCTTGGTGCTGCGTCGAGAAGCCGACGGCGATCGGCTGATCCGGTCGGCTCCCTGGTGCGAGGAGAGCGGCGACAAGTGGCCCGCGGGGCCTAAGAGGGCGCCCAAGGGAGTGCGAATTGTCGTGGCCGGATCGGGGATGCTCACCAGGAGCACGCGAATTGCAGCCTCGGCACGGGGCAACTCCGCCGCTACGGCTCGGTGGGAGATCCTGAGTCAGCTCAGGCAACGCAACAAGAACCTGCCGATACTTGCCCGACAAGAGGAGCACTTCGACGATCGTTGGACGGCAATCGCCGTGCCGCAATCGGCTCTCGACGCGGCTAGAAGGTTGGCCGGCGATCTACCCGAAGTGGAGTATACATTCGGGCCGTTCGCCGCGGCGGCGCTCTCGACACTCGAGTATCAGAGGGAAGGAGTCGAGCCGGAGCCGGAGCTGGTTCTTCATGTGACATCGAATTGGGCAGTGCTGGGGATCGGGCGCGGTGGCGCACTCGAGATCATGCGCGAAGTGCCGGCTCTCGGAGAAGCGGGCTGGGACGAGGAAGGTTTGCGCGACGTAGTGCGAACGCTCGAGTTCTACCGTTTCCGCATGCGGGGCGGTGCCATCAGGCGGGCGATCGTCAGCAGACAGTCGTTTCAAGAGAGTGAGAGGGCTGAGCTTCAGGCGGCCCTGGGCTGCGACGTGGTCGATGTGCGCGATCTCGCCCGCAAGGCGATCGGGGAGGAGGTACCGACGATTGCGCGTGCCTTGGCGATCGGGGCAGCGGTCTCGCCCGGCTTCGCGCGAGTCGACGAGTCGGCGGCCATGGCGGGATCTCAGCGGAGGCGACCGGAGCTAGACAAGGCACGAAGGATCGTGGCGGTCGGAGCTTTTCCGCTGGCGCTTCTGGCCGCCGCCGGGCACCAAGTCTCGAAAGGGAACGAGGCGAGCGCGAAGGCGACATCGATCGAAGCGCGGGCAGCCGGATTCGAGGCGCGCGCGGCGGCTCTTGGGATTCCCGCGACCGCGCCCGTGCAGGAGGAGCCCGTTCGGCCACCCGATGCACTCGACGCCACGGTGAGAGTGGCGGCATCGATTCCTGACGAGATGGTAGTGCGAGAGATCGCTTGTTTGTCGAACGACGAAGGGCCGCTCGATGTGGCCCCGACCCGTCTCGACCTGCGCGTCGCACTTGAAGGGCAAGCACCGGAAACCTCGGT
>CAZFNT010000580.1:0-2900 GCA_964520315.1 uncultured Gemmatimonadota bacterium | reverse complement strand
CCGTAATCGAGGTGAGATGGACGACTGCACCTTCTCGGCGGACGGTTTCAACCCATTCTGCGGCGACCGAATCACCGTATACCTTAGGATGGAAGGGGACCTGATCGCCGACATCAGCTTCGTTGGAGACGGGTGCGCCATTTCGATCGCCTCGGCGTCGATGATGACCGAAGCCATCAAGGGAAAAGGGGAGCAAGAGGCGGAAGCGCTCTTCGAGAGCTTTCACGCACTCGTGGCCGGTGAGGGTCTCGCGGACGAGGCCGAACTGGGTAAGCTACAGGTGTTCGGAGGTGTGCGGGATTACCCGGTGCGGGTCAAGTGCGCGACCCTGACGTGGCACACGCTTCGAGCCGCTCTTAGCGGAGCCGACGAACAAGTGAGCACTGAATAGGCGATGAATCACCATGAGTTTTTTTCAATCTAACGCCGACAAGACGCCGGACGACACTCGCATCGATGATGTAGCAGCGAAGCCCAGCGAAGGTGAAGGGAGGACCGATCGGGAAGGGCATAACGGCGAGATCGTGCACGGCGATGGAGCGACGACTGAGCTCAGGGGCGCGATCGTCGAGGTGTTGAGAACGGTGCACGATCCGGAGATCCCGATCGATATCTACGAGCTCGGGTTGGTTTACGGCGTGGAGATCGACGATGGCCGAAACGCGTTCATCAAGATGACGTTGACGTCACCGATGTGCCCCGTAGCAGGTGAGCTCCCGGCGGAAGTCGAGCTGAAGATCCGGCAGCTCGATGCGATCAAGAGCACGCAGTTGGAAGTGGTCTGGGATCCGCCATGGAATCCCTCGATGATGAGCGAGGCGGCGAAGCTGACTCTGGGGTTCTGAGGGGATGAGCACATCCACCGTCGAAGCCCTGCGCGGCGTGCTCGAGTCGGTCGTCGATTCCAACGCGAAAGAGAGCATAGTTCGCCTGGGCATGGTTCGAGACGTGCAAGTCAAAGGGGGGCAGGCGCGGATCGATCTGGTCTTGCCCTCGCATCACTATGTCGACAAGGCGGGCATCGTGGAGGGCGCGAAGCGGGCGGCGGTGGGCGTCGAGGGCATCGAGCGCGTGACGATCGATGAGAGCGTCGAGGTGGCCGGCCAAGATTCGCGAGAGGCGATCGCCGACGTGAAGAACGTCGTCGCCGTGGCCTCCGGCAAGGGCGGCGTCGGAAAGTCGACATTGGCCGCGAACCTTGCAGTGGTCTTGGCGCGAGACGGCGCTCGGGTGGGTCTTCTCGACTGTGATGTCTACGGTCCGTCGATCCCGACGATCATGGGGCGTGGCGGTGCCCCGACCTACGATGAAGAGCGGCGAATCCGTCCCGGTCGCGCGCACGGAGTCGCCGTCATGTCGATGGGCTATATGGTGGAGGACGACACTGCAATGGTCTGGCGCGGGCCGATGTTGCACGGTGCGCTGACGCAGTTCCTCGACGATGTGAGCTGGGGAGTTCTCGACTACCTGGTGCTAGACCTGCCTCCGGGAACCGGTGACATACAGCTCACGCTCTCGCAGAAGGTGACGGTGTCGGGTGCGGTGATCGTCACAACACCGCAGGGTGTTGCGCTCGAAGACGTGCAGCGGGGCAAGACGATGTTCGACGACGTTCAGATCGAGACCGTTGGAGTCGTCGAGAATATGAGCTACTTCGTCTGTCCGAAGTGCGATAAGCGTCACCATCTCTTCGGGCATGGAGGGGCGAAGTCCGCGACGGATAGACTGGGATTGCCTTTCTTGGGCGAGATTCCGGTCGACATTGCGACGCGGATCGGGGCCGATGAGGCGGAGCCGATCGTCGCGCGTGATCCCGACGCCTTGGCGGCAAAGGCGATCAGAGATCTGGCCGCGAAGATCACGACACGAATCGCCGTCAAGAATCTGTTGCGATCTCTGGTCTGAGCGTCTCCATAGCTCCGATGCCATCCCGCTGGACGTACTGGTACGTCGACGCGGATTCCCTCTCGATCTCGTCGAGATTCGCGATTCTGAGTCGCCCCATCATGTGCAGATGTTCGACGTGGGCCCCCGCCTCTTGCAGCGCCAGGATGTGGTGGTAGCCCCGGCGTTTTCCGAAGAGGTTGGTACAGATGTCGCGAACCGTGCGTGGCTCTTCGCAGAGCTTGAGCACCTTCTGAAGTCGGCGACGGTGATGAACGATAATTCGGTTCACACGGCCGTAGAAATCGTCTATCGCTTCACCATGGCCGGGTAACGCGCGGCGAATCCCCGCGATCGATCCCACCTTGGCGAGCGCCTCGAGATAGTGGGTCACTCCGGTATGTGGTGTGATCGATTCGGGCCCGATATGGGGCGAAATGTCGGGGAGCACATGGTCCGCGGTGAGCAGATGATCTCCGAGGCGAAGACAGATCTGCCCGGGGCAGTGCCCGGGCGTGTGGATGACCTCGATCCCAGCTTGCACCAGATCGCCGTCGCGAAGGATGCGATCGACCTCGCTGGATCTGACGAGTGCCTTCGTCGATACGTAGAGAGAGAGCAGCTCGGTCGCCTCATCGCGCGCGAGCCCCGCCCGTTCGAAAAAGACCTCCAGCTCCTTCTTGGCGAAAGCGATTCTCTCGTCGAAGTCGATCAGAACTCGGAAATCGAGTTCGTGTACGTGGATGCGGGCGGAAGTGTTCCCCTTGAACCAAGCGCACCCGCCAAAGTGATCGATGTGTGAGTGGCTCACTACAATATCGTCCACATTCTCGATTCGCGCCTGCTCGCCCCACACCGTGCGCACGGCCGCGAATCCGAGCCGTAGGTCTCGCCAGGTCGAGTCGAGAAAGGAGCCCGCGTCGTGGAGAATCGTGCCTTCGCCCCCCAAGATTAGATGCAAGTTGTTGATGTGGCGGGGCAGGGTCTCCGCTTCGAGCCGGTAGATTCGATGGCCG
>CAZFNT010000579.1:1792-2906 GCA_964520315.1 uncultured Gemmatimonadota bacterium | reverse complement strand
GCCCGCCGGCGAGCGTGCCGGCACGACCCACACGGGCGCCACTTCCTCGCTTCAGCTGCCGCCCACCATTTTGCATGCGGCGGGAATCACCGCCCCTCCAGGCATGGAGGGAGCTCCCATCGATTTGGACGGAGCGAACCCGCACTTTGTGACCGCAGAGCGCCGCCGATTTACCGAGCCGCCGCTCAGAACCGGGTTCCCCCCGTGTGAGGGCGACAGCATCCCCGGTGCAATGGTGGCGATCTGGTCCGCCGACGACAAACTAATCCGTTCCGAAGGCTGTCCCGATCAGTTTTTTGATTTGGCGAACGATCCGAAGGAGCAATCCCATCGCACAGACGGCATCTCATCTGCCCAGCTGGATTCGCTCTTCGTCGCGTGGATTGCCCGGCAGAAACCCGTTGAGTCCATCGCAAGCCAACAATTGGACGAAGAGACCGAGCGCAAAATGCGGGCGCTCGGCTATCTCAATTGAGAATGTCCTATTTCAGCAAGAGCAGCTTTCGATCGTAGACGGAATTGACGGATCTGCGGCGGAGTGGGGTGATGCGCATTCTCCACCAACTCGTCCAGGTCGATCGTCACTGCCACCGACTCTCCGGCGCCCAGCTCCCCCGATCCTGTCACAACCTCGTCGCCCTCGCGGGCCGCGAATGACCACGTACCCGCGGCGACCATGCGGAACGGGTGTTCGCCGCTTACGGGTGTGACCGCCGTTTGTTGAGCCGGCGGCCATGGATCGTCGCGGACGATTGTGAGGTCAGCCCCTGGAACGGGCGTGCCCGAACGAACTACGGTGCAATGAATCTGTCCCTTCGACCCGGGCTCGTGGCCCGGATTGATCGTCATTTGGTCAAGATCGACCCGCGTGCAATTCAGAGGATCCTGGACGCGGTGGGCCTGCCCAACACTCTCCCGCGCATCGCCCCTCCCCGAGCTTGGGACGATTTGGGGTTGGTGGAACGATGGCTGACGAGGTCCCGTGGGGTGGGGAGGGTAGGTTCGCCGAGAGAGCGGGACCGAGGGGGAGGACTCTGCCCGGTCCGGGGCGTTGGGTGGGGAGAGTCGGTGAACTTGGGGATCGTGAGGGAGCTCAGCCAACCGGGGCCAGGGA
>CAZFNT010000579.1:0-1738 GCA_964520315.1 uncultured Gemmatimonadota bacterium | reverse complement strand
TTCTGCTGGCACTTGGGCTTAGCCCGCATCTCTCACCAACTTTCTGCTGTGGCGACGAAAGTTCGTGAGAAATGCGGGTTGGTGCCCCACGCCGCAAATACGGTGGCATTCGGCCGCCGCAGCATCCACGCTGGCCGCGTTGCTCCTCCTCGCCATGGCGCCTCCGGCTATGAATCATCGTCGCGCCTTGACAGCGCGGTGGGCGTGGGGCGTGGGGCTTTTCCTTCGGCTTCCGCGCACCCCGATCAGGACGGTCTCCCCGCCCATGCTCGCCGCGCGGATTCGGCTCGAAACCGGGTTTCCGCATTCCAACGGAAACAACACGCCCGCAATCATGCCCCTCTCTCCTCTGGCTTCTCCCCCAGATGCCCTCCCCCTCGGCCTTTCGGACGTCTTTGTGGAACGATTTCGGTCGAGTTCGTTCGTGGCGTGAGCCTTGTTGCCCGGGAGTCGTCCGCGCCGGGCCGGTCCGCGTCGCGGGCACGCAGGGCCGGAGCTCCGGGGGAGCGGAGCCGCTGGGCAGGCCTGGTGTCGGTAAGGCGGCGATCGGCAGGTCAATACTCGGTCTCCCGACTCTTCGTCTTCTCGACTGGTCGCTCGGGTCCGCCCTTTGTCATCGAAGAACGAGCGGGAAGTGTTCGAGTCGCACTACATCGCATCGTCGCGAATTCGCCACAAAGCCGCGACGACAAAGCCTGCGAGCAGAAATGTGATGCCCAAGACGAAGGGTGCCGCCAGCGAGAGCGTGAGCGCCGCGAGCGCGCCGCCGAGCAAAGGGAGGGTCGAGCTGCCCGCGCCCAGGAGCGTTTCGTGCAGGCCGGCGGAGCGACCTCGGCCGTGGGGGCGATCGAGGCTCCTGTGCAGGGATGCGTGATACGCCAGACCAGTCGCCACGCCCAGAGGCAGCAGTCCGACCGCGCGCAGCGACGATCCCGGCGCGAGCAGGAAGAGGATCAGCGACAGTGTCGCCAGGGTCAGCGACAGAAGCGAGGTGCCGCGCGTCGGCCTCGGATGAAGGGCCGCCACGGCGGCAAAAGTGAGCGTCTGAACCAGAAAGACCGAGCCGAAAAGGATCCCGAACTCGGAGGGGCCGGAGCCTAGATCGAGCAGGTAGGCCGGGGCGTGCATGTTGAAGGTCCCCACCACGCCATAGGCGAGCGCATTGGTCATCCAGGCGAGGCGTAGCAGCTTATCGGGCCGATCGGGGGCGCCCGCGGGCGGGTCACCTGGCAAGCTCGATCGGGTGGTGAGCGCGCGGCGTTCGGGGTCGGTGGAGAGGAGGGCGAGGGTGGCGAAGACGGGGAGTCCGGCGAGCATCAGTACGATCTTCGGCGCGAGGGTCTCCACGAGCACGCCGCCCAGCACGATCCCCGAGCCTTTTCCGAGGCTCCATGCAACATTGAAGACACCGATCGCTTTCGGCAGCTGCCGGGGCTCGACCCCGTCCTGTGCCAAAACTCGAACGATTTCAGTTCGGCGGGTACCGAGCGTGATCTGAGGACTTGACCGGGGGCGGAGTGGGGGATTTCGAGCCCGGCACTATAGGCGAGGATATGAATCGGTGGAAGAATTCCGGACGCGCCCACGTTCCCGCCTCGGCCTCAAGGCTGCGCTGACATCGGCGTTGTGAGAGGCGCCGCAGAACTCGATCTACGCCGCCTCGCGGTAGTAGAAGTTCAACAGACCGCCGAGCCGATCCGACCGTACGACCTCACCGATGCCTCCCAATCGTCTGGGG
>CAZFNT010000578.1:0-2907 GCA_964520315.1 uncultured Gemmatimonadota bacterium | reverse complement strand
GCTATGGCCGCGGCGCTCGACGGCGCGGTGATCTCCACCAGCGCCAACCTGACCGGCGCCCCTCCCGCCTCCAGCGCCGACGGTGTCGCTGGCGAGCTCTTGGGGCGGATCGACCTGATCCTCGACGGCGGCGCTCTTCCGAGCGGCGCGCTGCCCACGACCGTGGTCGACCTCGTCGCCGCCCCCCCGCGAATCGTTCGCCGGGGCGCCTGCTCCTCAGATCGCATCGCGGAGCTGCTCGGCTACGAGCTCGACCACTGAAGAAGCCGCGAGCCGAGCCGAATTACCGAGTCACGGACAGATGATGACGACCCAGCAATCCACAGACATCGTCGTTGAAGAGCTAAGGGGTCGAATCTCGACCGCGGACCTGCACCGCTCCGCCCGCGTGGATCGATACGATCCCGGCGATGAGCTGGTCTACGACGCCGAGGCGGTGATCGGCGCCGATCGAGGTGGCGAGGGAACGATCCGTCTCGTGATCGAGCACTTCGTCGGTGGTGGTTTCGCCGGTCAGGTCTACAAAGTGCGCGTTCTCGACGTCGCGGGTGGGGGGATCGACGGCATCGTGCCCGGATCGAGCTACGCGATCAAGATCTTGATTCCGCCTTCCGGCGGAGCGCTTCTCTTTCGAAATGTGCTCTACGGAATAGGGTTTCAGGGACCCTTTCAGTTGCAGAGCAATCCGGCCGCTGCGCGCTCCGGCGCGCTCTGGCAGAAGTTCATTCGACGCGGCGCGTCTATCGACTTGGCCGACAAGGGAGCGGTCAACGATGTTCACGCGACCTTTATCGACACCACACTCGGGAGCTGTGGAGAGCTGAGCGATTGGGTCGACGGTCGCACGTGGCGACTCGAAGTAGACGAACATCTCGACTACTTGAAGCGGTGGCGAAAAGGCGAGCCTGTGCCGCCCGAGAAACTCGGCTCCGACGAGTACCGCGCAAAGAAGGTCTTCATGGCCGAATTCGTTCAGCTCCTGCACGAGATGGGAGCGCACGAGTTTGCCCGACAGTACGAGTGGTCGACCTGCAAGAGCCAACCGAACTGCCTCAAGAGAAGAGACACCGAAGACGACCCAGGTGCGGGTCTTCTGGCCGTCGATTTTCGCGCCGGACTAGCCCTGCTTCCCTTCTTGCCGATGAGCCCTGGCGACCTGAAGCTGATCGTGCTCGGGCTGCTGAGGGGCAGCTTGGTGCAGTTCGATCGCGGAAATATCGACGAGCTGGAATCGTTCGTTGATCGTCATCCCGATCGCTTCGCGGATATGCGCCCCCTGCTCGACGATCTGCGTGAAGCGGATGATATCTACAGAGATTCGGTGCCCGATGTCACCCACAACCACGTCCGGCTGCTCTACGACCGCAAGCTATGGTCCACTCTGCTCGATCGCTCTCGACGCGGCTGGCGAATTCGCAACATCATCGACGACGAGTGCCTCGACAGTCTGGAAAAGAGTCTCGTTCTCACGGTCCTGTTCCGTGCGCTCGGCCTGATCCCGATCCTCGGGGGCTTCATTCGGCGGATTTGGGGCAGAGAAGGGCTGCGGCAACACTATGGCGGCATGCTCACGAGTCGAGCCTATCTGAGGCGGGCGGTTCGAGCCAAGATGGCCGAGACGATTATTCCCTGGCACCGCACGGGTCGTGTGCGACCCGATCTGGCTTTGTTTCTTGCTGAGTCGCATCTGCGATTCTTGCTGCATTTCCCGCTCTCGCTCTTGCCGGCTGGGATACACCGTTTTCTGACCGATCGCGACTACTTTAGGGAACGCCTCAGGTACATCTTCATTCGACCAGTGCGTCTCTACTTCGACGCGACCATGCGCGAGGAATGGCTCCTCGCCATGGTCGAAGAGGGCGAGGCGAAGCATATCGTGGACCATGAAGAGGCTGCGATCATCAGGTCGCGAGTCAAAGACCCCTTCATACAGAAATACCTCAAGAGCCTTGCCGTGCACGTATGCACAGTGCCGATCACTCAGGTCGTTTCGGTGCTCGCTGCATTGATCTATGTATGGACCCACCCCGAGATGCCCCGTGCGCAGGCCTGGGCGGTCGGAGCCGGAATCATCGCCTTGTTTCAGGTGGTTCCGATCTCGCCGGGGTCACTCGTGCGTGGCCTATACGTAGTCTACTTGGTCATCCGCGAGCGGAATTTCAAGGACTACAATATCGCCGTGTTCCTGGGCTTCTTCAAGTACATCGGCTACCTCGCTTTTCCGATACAGATGGCGCAACGCTACCCGACGCTCGCCCGCTTCATGGCCGGCCACTGGGCCACCGAGGCGGTCCACGTGGTGCCCGTATTCGGTGAAAGTGGTGCCCTGCTCGAGCACTGGATCTTCAGACTGTTCTACAATTGGCCCTTGACGATCCGGCGCAGGGCGCGCCAACGCACCGAACGAAGGAGCCTGCTCGCGCCCAGGTATTGGCACGCAGCAGCCCTGGCCGTAGGTGCGGCGGGTGTTTTCGGCGCCGTCGACCTCTCCCACGTAGCTAACAACCGCTCGCTGCCGGAGCTCGGCGATATCGTTCCATTGGTGTTGCTATTGCCGCTGATCTGTGGCTGGGGAACGACGATCGGCGCCGCCGGCGCATCGATGGGTCGGCGGATTCTCGCCGCGAGCCTGTGCGGCGTGGGCATGGGTCTTCTGTACACTGCCGCCTCGGGCTTTGCGGGGAGTTCCGCTGGGGTTCCGATCGAGGGCGCGCTGCTTCTGAGCAGCGCTGTGTGGAGGATGTTCCTGTTCTCGATCATAGCTACCATCGGTGCCGTCGTTACCGAGGTGGCGTTGGGCGAATAGCGCAGCACGCCTCTACTCCTCCAGCATCATCGCCGTCTCTTCCCACTCGCCGTACAGCATCTCCAGCTCATCTTTGAGCTGTTGGTATTCACGTGTGTAGC
>CAZFNT010000577.1:0-2925 GCA_964520315.1 uncultured Gemmatimonadota bacterium | reverse complement strand
CTTGCGCTTGCCTTCGAACCGGTAGTCGAAGCGCCACCACTTCCCTCCGGTCGGAGAAACCAGCAGATAGAGCCCAGCGCCATCGGCCAGCTTGGTCGCCTTCTGCCCGGAGCTCGCGCTACGAATCGCGGTATCGGTGAGCGGCATGACGGTAACTTTCGGCGGGATTCCGCGCTCCCCCCCTGACTTACCGTCAAAGTTACCGCCACCTACCGTCGGCTGCCAAGGGATATCTTCGGCCCCCACCGGACACAAAAAAGGCCAAAAGCCTTGTTTTTCACGGGCTTTCAGCCTTTCTTGCACTTCCTGAGAAGTTATGTTGGTAGCCCCTAGGGGAATCGAACCCCTGTTTGATGGCTGAGAACCACCCGTCCTAGGCCACTAGACGAAGGGGCCAAGAGCTACGCGACAAGTATGTGCGGACCAGCGCGGCGCGTCAAGTCGTGTGCGCGCAACGCCGGAGAAGATGGCTGGGGTGCAGGGATTCGAACCCCGGCAACAGGAACCAGAATCCTGCGTCCTACCACTAGACGACACCCCAGCGGATGTTGATAAGGCACGAAACGGTAGGACGGCCGCTGGAAAACTAGCCAGGATCCGGGACGAAAGTCAAGGCCGGTCCCCGGTCGACAGCCCGCCAAGTCCGGGCTAGTGCCAGTGAAAGGCCTTGTGCATCAGCCTGCGACTCCGGCTCAGCCGATCGGCCGCCGGCAGATCGCGCAGCTCCGCCGCCAACCCCTGGTCGGCCTGCTTTCGCAAGCTCCCGACAACCGCATCGATCACCCTCGGCGAGAAACCGTGTTGCTCGAAGCAGGCGCGGCGCTCATCAAGGCAGTCGGCCGCCCCGACCGCCGTGCTCGGCAGCTGTTCCAGGCGTTCGAGCACCTCCGGCTGCTGGAAAGTGCTCCCCATCACCTCTAGCGCTCGGGCGCGCTCCGCCGCTTCGGGATCGGCCAACCCCTCCGCCGCGCAAATCGCCACCGCCGCCAGGAGCAGGTGCACATAGGCGCTCCCGTCCGGCCCCCGATACTCGATCGTCGGTCGCGCCAGATCGCTCGGATACTCGCGGCGCTCGCCCGGATTCATCACCCGGTCCATCCGCTGCTCTGTGTCGAAGCTCAGCGGCACCCGAACCAGGCTCGAGCGGTTCCGCCGTCCCCAGCAGATCCGCGTCGGGGCTTCCTGCCCCGGCACCAGCCGCAGAAAGCTCGCCGCGACCGTGTTGCCGAAACCGGTCAGCGGCGCCGCATGGCCCAAGATGCCGCCGATCAGTCCCGACGCCTCGGCCGACAGCTCTTCCGCCGACTGCATCACATTCCTGCCGTCGCGGTGCAGCGCCAGATGCAGGTGCATTCCGCTTCCGGCCATGCCCTCGTCGAGCTTCGGTAGATAGGTCACCGACGCACCGTGCCTGTTTGCAATCACGCGAATCAACCACCGCGCCACCGTCAACCAACACGCCAGATCCTCGATCGGCATCAGATAGAATTCCAGCTCCGCCAGCGCAAGTAGTTCGGCGCCAAACTCGCTCCGAAAGCGCTCGGCCGCCGACGCCAGAACATTGTCTGGAGTAGCCGCCTCGGGAGCCCCATTCCGGTCCGCGAAACGACAAACGATATGAAGCTCGTCGTCGGCCCATGGATCGAGAAAGGCCCACCGATAGACCGGCACGACATAGAGGTCGCTCTCTCCCGTATCGAAGAGCTTGGGAAAGAGACTCGAGCCGTCGACCCGCTCTCCGCCCGCCAGAATTCGTTCGAGGAAATGCAGGTCGTTCACAGGCAACCGAAGCTCCTTGAGCTTCCCGTTGAGCGCGGCATAGTGGAAACTGACCACGCGAATTCCGTCTTCGCGACAGATGGAGATCAGATCGTCTCGCTGCCACTCCTCTGGACGCTTGCCCAGTCGCCGTACCAATGGCCTCACATCGTGCTCGAGCACGTCTTTGGCGTTCTTCATCTTATCCGCTTCCTTCACGATCGACCTGAAGTTAGAATCGCTATCAGTCGCCAGTGCCGATATCTTCTGAAGGAAGGCGCTGGAATATCTCCGTCTCTTCCTTTTCGTGCCGCGCCAGCTCACCCAGCGCACGCAATCCCTGCTCCACGATCTCCGTGGCATCCGGGTGCGCCTGCCCTTCGCAGCGCACCAACCCGGTCAAAAGATCGTTCAACTCGGCTAGAATCGTACCGTGTTGCAGTTTCAAGCTCGCGAGTCGATCAGACGCCCGCGGGTACTGTCGCTGGAACTCCTCGAAGAGCCCCGAGCACTCTTCGTCATGAAAGTGTCGCTCGACCGCTTCCCGCAACCGCCCGACCACCCTCTCGATCGCCACGAGCCACTCGTCCCCTTCGGCCGAATCAAGCCCCGTGGGAGCCCTGCGCAAAAGCTCGCGCACTTCGATGATCCCCTGACGGATCTGCGCGTGCTCCCGGTGTGCCCTCTCGACCGGCGATGATGAGGAATCGGCATTCATGGCAATCTCCGGAGATCTCGCCCGGCGCGCGACCGCGCATCGCGCAGGGAGATGGATCGACTATTCTACCTTGCCCCGTAGAACTCGCGCCCGCGAAATACACCGAAAGCCCCACCGTGCCGCAATCTACACGCTCACAACTGATCGCTCTGACCGCCATGACCGTTCTGGCCCTTCTCGCCGACGCCCCCGCCCCGGCCGCCGAAGATGCCGATCTGCCGAATTTCGATCGCCTCTGGGACTACTCCGATCCAGCCGCGACCGAGACCGCCTTCCGCGAGATCCTCCCGCGCGCCGAGGCATCGGGCGACCTCTCCTATCGCGTGCAGCTCCTCACCCAGATCGCCCGCGCCCAGGGCCTTCAGGGCAAGAGTGACGCCGCTCACACCACCCTCGATCAGGCCGAGAGCCTCCTTCCCGCGGAAGGGCTGGCCAGTGCCCGCCTCCAC
>CAZFNT010000576.1:0-2937 GCA_964520315.1 uncultured Gemmatimonadota bacterium | reverse complement strand
GATCTCGCCCTGGTCGATCATTGCGGCCAGCGGTGTGCCCGGTACCACGGTGAGGGTGAGTGCGCTGAAGTAGCTCGGGGACATCGCGCTGATTATGCGCGCCGTTTCGGTTGAGTGCTGATCGCTCAACGCCTTTCCTCCGGCACCCAGGAGCGCGATGACGCTGGCTTTCATTCCTGCTTCGCGAGCCCGCACTACCGCCTGGGTCATCTCGTCGGCCGAGGCCTCTTTGCGCAGGAGCGAAAGCACGGCCTCGCTTCCGCTCTCCAAGCCGATGTAGACGAGTCGCAGTTTCTTCGCGTACAGCTCCGCGAGCTCCGCCGGAGATTTGCTGAGGATCGATTTGGCGTCCGCGTAGACGCTGACGCGCTGCAGGCGCGGGAAGTGGCGAGAGAGGGAATCAAGTATTCGCGTCAGCCGAGACGGGGAGAGCACCATAGCGTCGCCATCGGCCAGGAAGACACGGCGCGTGTCGGGCAGCGAACGAGCGACGTCACCGATCTCCGACTCGAGCTCGTCGAGGGGGCGGACTCGAAAGCGTTTCGATCGGTACATCGCGCAGAAGGTGCACCGGTTGTAGGAACAACCGAGCGTGGCCTGGAGTATGAAGCTCCTGGCCTCGCTCGGTGGGCGGTAGACCGGCTCCGAGTAGCGCAACATACGTCGAGTCTAGCCCGCGCTCATGCGATCGCCGCGCGGAAAGCCCGGGTCAGGGCCAGCAGCGCCAGCGCTACTCCGAAGCAGACGACGATCGTGGCCCCCGTGGGCAGATCGCTGTAGTAGGAAACGACCGATCCCGCAACGCTCGCGACGACGCCCATGATGTAGCCGATAGCCAGGCGCGCGCGGAGGCTCGTGGCGAAGATCGCCCCCGTCACGGCCGGCACGATGAGGAACATGAATACCAGGAGCACACCGGCTATGGTCACTGAGCTAGTCACCACGAAGCCGAAAGAGATGTAGAAGAGGAAGTCCCAGAGCCGTACTGAGATGCCCGCCTCCTCCGCGGCCCGCCAGCCTCTACGCGAGATGGTGAGGAATTGGCGCCGGAAGGCATAGTGGAAGAGGCCGACGAGCAGGTAGAGCAGTGCGGTGACCCCGATTTCCGGCCACGTGACCCAGAGGATGTGGCCGACAAGGAGACTCTTCGCCTCTTCGGCGCCGTGGGGCAGGCGCTCGCCCACCAGGATCGTGCCCGCCGACGCGACGGCGTAGACGATCCCGATGATCGCTTCATGGGGGATCCGCGTATTGCGTGTGCGGGTGGCGGCGAACACCGCGGCTCCCAGGAAGGTGAACGCTAGCCCCACGAACTTGACACCGACTTCGTGGGCGTCGAGCCCGAAGAGTACGCCCACCATCGTGCCGAGGGCGGCGATTTGGGCCAATCCGAGGTCGACGAAGATGACGCCGCGCTCGAGCACGTGGATTCCGAGATAGGCGTGGATTCCCACGAGCACAACGCAGGCGACGAAAGCGGGCCCCATGAAGGTGAAGAGGTCGGTCACTGGTCGTTCCACTCCACGCCCTCGAGGGCGGCGACGAGATGCTCGAAGAGATCGAAGCACGTCTTGATCGAGTCGCGGGAGCCGACTGACGCTGGCAGCTCCAGGACCGGCACACCGGCCTTCTTTGCGACCGCCCGGGCGGCCTTCGGATCGACGAAATCGGAGTGTATCACCAGCTCGGCCTGTTGGTGTTCCATGTCGGCGACCAGCGCGACCAGGTGGCGCGGCGCAGGAGGGATTCCCGGCTTCTCCTCGATGAGTCCGATCCGCCGCAGGCCGAGCCAGTCGAGCAGGTACTCCCATTGCTGGTGGTAACAGACAACGGAGTGGCCCCGGATATGCGCCAGGCGCTTCTCCCATGCCGCGATGTGCGTTGCCAGGTCGGTCTCGAACTGCTCGAGGTTGCGATGGTAGTAGGTTACGCCTTCGGGATCGAGGAGCGAGAGCCGCGCGGCCAGATTGCGCGCCATGATGGCTCTATTGCCCGGATCGAGGGAGTAGTGGGGATTGCCATCGGGATGGATATCACCCGCGGAGCGCGTCACTTCCGAGGTGGGAATCTCCAGAATGCGGATTCCCGGAGACAGATCGAGATCGCCCTTGGCGCCCGGCAGTACGTCGGGGTTGTGAGCCCCTTGCAGCAAGAGCGGCAGCCAGCCGATCTCGAGCTGCAGGCCGTTGTAAGCAACCAGATCGGCGCGATTGACGCGTACCATGTAGGAGGGTTTAGCGGCCAGGTAGTGGGGATCCTGGTAGCCTTTCGCGATCGCGTGAACCGCAACTCTGTCGCCGCCGACGATGCGTGCGAGTGCTGCCACGTCCTGGGTCGTTGCAACAACATCGAGCTTGGCGGAGAAGGCCGCTCCGGGCTTGGCGAGATTGACCATGACTGCTATCAGGAGCGATGCCAGTGCTTTGGTCTTGGTGTTCATCGAACTCATCGTGTTTCTCCTCGTGTTCGACTAGCGGTAGGAGTGCGCCGGATGGGAGCCGATGGTGATCGAGTACTGGATGCGTGCCTCGTGGCTCCCCCTGGAGGCATCGTCGTGCTCTTCGTGCTCCTCCGCCGGGCGGTAGCCGTAGAGCAGACGGATCGACTGGTACTCGCTCGGTACGAAGGCGATCTGCAGCGCGCCCGCGCTCTGTAGATTATCGTGATCCGACGACGGCAATCCCATCAGGTCGAGCCTGCCCTGAAACCAGAAGCGACGCGATAGCTTCCAAGACAGGGTGCTGTAGGCACCCAGAGTGATGTGGGAATGGGTGCCCGGCGCCGGCTGCCGCGAGCGCCGGACTAGCTCGCTCTGCCAGACCAGCTTCTTGCGATTGACGCTGCGGGTCGGGGTCCATTGCAGGGTCAGGTCGATCCCGGTCAGGTGGGTCCAGCCGTGGTGCTCGTTGCGACCGGACGCGTTCGAGCCGGAGAACT
>CAZFNT010000575.1:0-2945 GCA_964520315.1 uncultured Gemmatimonadota bacterium | reverse complement strand
GCGTCGTGACCGCGCCAACGCTCGAAGCCAAAGCGAGCCCGACCCAGACCGGGCGCCCCACCCGCCGCCATCAACGCAGCCTCGATCGGCAGGGTGCCGGTTCCGCACATCGGATCCACCAACTCCCCCCCTTCGAGAGCGATTTCCGGCCAGCCGGCACGCATCAGAACCGCAGCCGCGAGGTTCTCCTTCAGAGTCGCTTGCCCCCCCTCCTGGCGATACCCCCGCATGTGCAAACTGCCCCCCGAGAGGTCGAGGCTGATCGTGGCCTGCTCGCCGCGAACGTGGAGGTTGATCCGCAGATCGGGATCGGAAGTATCGACCGAGGGCCGCACACCCTGGGCATCACGAAAACGATCAACGATGGCATCTTTGGTCTTGAGAGCCGCGTAGTGGGAGTGCGTGACCGCGGAGCGCGATGTCACACAATCCACGGCCAGGGTGGAACGGGCGCTGAGGTGATCTTCCCAACGAAGGGCGCGAACCCTCTGATAGAGCGCATCGGAGGTCGGCGCGGGGAAGCTCGCCAGCGGTAGCAACACTCTATTGGCGATTCGCGACCAGAGGCAAACGCTGTAGCCCACCTTCAGCGACCCTTCGTAGGCAACGCCGGCTCGAGTGACCCGGGGCGTACGCCCGCCGAGGCGACGGATCTCACCCTCCAGCAATCCCTCCATCCCCTTGGGTGAGGTCGCGAAAAAACGATGGTGGCTCACGATACTCCCCGGGGACTGTGCTTGAAGCTGCGCTTGCCCGGGCCGTAGTCCCCCGCGCATTGCCCTCGACCACGGAGAATCCACCGAGTCGTCAGGAGCCCCTCGACACCGACCGGCCCGCGCGCATGGATTCGGCCGGTGGAGATGCCCACCTCGGCTCCAAGACCGAATCGATAGCCGTCCGCGAAGCGCGTGCTCGCGTTGTGAAATACCGACGCCGAGTCGACTTCGCGCAGAAAGACCGTCGCTGTCTCCTGGGCCTCGGTCACGATGGCGTCGGTGTGGCCGCTGCCGTGCCGATGGATCTTCTCGATCGCCTCCCTCACGTCGTCCACTGCGAAAACCGCCAGTACTTCATCGCCGTATTCGCGGCCTCGATCCGCTTCGGTGGCGGAGATGGAACCGGGGAAGTGCGACTTGCAGATCTCATCAACCCGGAGCTCGACGCCAGACTCGGCAAGAGCGTCTCTCAATGCCCTGACCCGCGGCAGGAACCCACGATGAATGAGCAATGCTTCCGTGGCGTTGCGGGCGGCCGGGTAGTCGCTCTTTCCATCGACCGCGAGACGCGCGGCCATCTCGGGGTCTGCCTTATCATCGACATATGGGTGGCACACACCCTCTGAATGGCCGAGCACGGGTATGCGGGTGCTCGCCCGAATCGTCTCGACCAGATCGTGCAGCTCCGGTGCGGCGGCCGCGTCCTCGCGTCCCTCCAGCCCTGCGACCGCGTTCGGATCGAGCTGTACATCGCAAAGCGCGTCTCGAAGACAACTTATCAGAACGCGATTCGTCCGCCCGGCCTCTCGCCCCCCTTTGAGCAACACACCGAGGGGGCTGGGCACCTGCCGGAGGATCAGCCCTTCGTCGAGTTCGGTCTCGCGCAGCACTTCGTCCATCGGGTCGGGACGCCGCGCGAGCGAACGCACCCCCTCTCTCAGACTCTCGAGCTTGCAGGCCACGAGCGCCGCCAGCCGGTCGTTCTCGGAGAAAACCGGGCGATCGTTGCCGGCCACGGTCGCCAGCTTCTCAGCGGTCACCGCGTCGTCCTCATTGATGACCGGCGCCGCTCCGTGGGCGAGCAGAGCACCGAGCATGGCGCGGGTCTTCAGATGGCGGCTCCGGTCGTCGAAATCGCCCTCGGTCAGCAACACCTGACCGCAAGTCACACCCGAACGGCCGAATCCCGCCTCGTAGAGCCCCATGAGCAGGCCCTGCCACACCGCGGCGCAAGCCTGGCGTGCGTCGGCCCGCGAGATAACACGCGTGCCCACCTTGATCACCACACGTCGAATCGCGCCGAGATCGGGTGGCTTCGTTCGGATGGGTTGCTCCTTCATATCGCTCACGAATCCTCGAGGATCAATCGCCCCCGCGCGCCCCGATCAACTACCAGTATTTCGTATGGCAACGCGTGCAAGCTTGCTCGGTTCGCAGAATCGCCTGCGCCCGATCCGACGCCGCGAGACCGGGATCGAGAATAGAGCGCGCCTCAACGACATTCCTGTCGAGGTTCGCCTGGAAGGGGTCCGCATCCTTCATCTTCCTCGACAGCTCCAGATAACGCACGATCGCGCCGACATCTTCGCGCATAGCCACGCGCGCGGCCCGCGAATCGTCGAGCGACATTCCGATGCGGCGAAGTCGGCCCATGTGGTCGCCGAGAGCGGTCATCAGAACCTCTCCCGGAGCCTCCGACTCACGCCCCGCGTAGTCCAGAATCGTCTCTTCCGCGCAGCCCGCGAGCGCGAGCGCGAGAACTAGAGCAAAGCGCAAAACGCCTCGACCGCCGCCTCGATCCCTTCGGCCACCTTCGCGATGCCACCCTCGAGCATGTAGGCGGGCGTCGTCACGATCTTGTGCTCCTCGTCGACCACGCAACCCTCGACCGGAGCCTCGACATGGATCGCCCCCATGGCGCCGAGCGCACCCGCCGCGTCGGGATCGCAACCGATCGTCAGGCGCACCTGCGGATCGCCATCCAGAGCGGCGGCGACCACGACCGGAGCGATGCACCAGGCCCCCAAGGGCTTGCCCTCTGAAAGCGTGCGCCTGATCAACTTCGCGCTGGTCGGCTCGACCGAGCATTCCGCCCCGCGCACCGCGAAATCGCTCAGATTCTTGGCCGCCCCGAAGCCGCCGGGCAGAATCAGCCCATCGAGATCGCCCGCATCTTCGGGGATCAGCACAGGCCCCCGAGCGATCCGGGCCGCCTCGGCTCGAACGTTG
>CAZFNT010000574.1:0-2946 GCA_964520315.1 uncultured Gemmatimonadota bacterium | reverse complement strand
AAACAAAAGATGACACGTGGATCGCAGATCCGCAAGCATTAAGTGAGCAGTATTGGAGCTAGCCCGCATTTCTCACCAACTTCCGTCGCGAGGCGGTGCAGGGATTTGGTGAGAAATGCGGCTTGGGGTTGATCCACCCACGCGGTCCGGTCGGAGGCGTCTCCAACCGGACCCGGGTGTCGAGGTGGCTGCCTCTCTACGGAGCACAAGCGGGAGGTTCGCCGAGCGCGAGGTCTGTGACGCAGCTCACATCGTCGTCATCGATCAGTCCGTCGGCGTTCATGTCGGCGTAGGCCGGCTGGCTGAGACACGAGGGCGGCGAAGCGATGGAGCCTGCCTCTTGCCAGTCCTTGGCCAGGATCGCGCACTGAATATCGCCGACGTCGACCCATCCGTTACTGGTCAGATCGCCGGCCATCGGATGTTCGTAAACGCCCATGTCGACCACCGGAAAACCGACACCGTTGTCGGGCGCGAAAGCATCGTCGACGCCCTCCAGGCGGGGGTAGCCGTCCAGGTCGGCGGTCAACCACGCGGGGATGTAAAAACTGTTGCCGGAATCGACGCAAGGAGAGCTGACGCCGAGGTGCAGATCGTCGTCGGCGGTGCCCAGCTCCCCGTCGAGGCCCAACGGGTCGAAGAAGAGCGGATCTTGGTTCAGGTTGCCTTGGGTTTCGGCGATTCCTTCGACACAGCTATAGCGAACGTCGAAGGGCGCCTGGCCCGCGGAGATTTGTATGTCGAGACCTTGGGCTTCCACGGAGCCGTTCTGCCAGATGATGCTGTTGCCCATCGCGACCGGGATCGGGCTGAGGAGATAGAGGCCTCCTCCGGCGACGATCGCTCGATTGCGGGTGAAAGTGCAGTTGACGATGGCCCGCGGATCCCAGATGAAACCGAGATAGCCGCCGCCGCCTCTCGATCGGGCGATGTTGCCGTTCAGCAGAGTGTTGGCCATCTTGAACAAGCCGGTGGTGTAGAAACCGCCGCCGTTCTCGGCTTCATTGCCGATAAAGACGCAATTCGCCATCAGGAGCGACCCACCGGTGCTGGCGACTCCGCCGCCCCAGGAGTTGGTGCCGGCGACAAGATTGTCGCGGAACGTGCAGTCGATGAGGTGAACCTTGCTGTTGAAGGCTCCCAGCGCGCCACCGTAGACCAGATCATCCGGATCGGTCATGTCGCTGCTGAAGTTGTCGATGAAGAGACACTCTCGAAATGTGACGAGCTCGGTGCTGTTGATTTGAACCGCGGCGCCGCCATCCATCTCGTCGGCGCAGCCCGTGAAATCGGCGCGGTTGTGTCGAAAAGTACAGCGACTGATCTCGACTCCCGATGGCCCGAAGCCGCCGAGATAGATCTTCAGCGCCGCCCCGGCACCGCAATCGGCTTCGACGAAGCCGCCACTGAGCTCGAAGCCATCGAAGAGGGTGTTCCACGTGAGGACCAGTAGCTGATGGCTGTTGTCGGTCATCTGATCGAACGACCCAATGATGTCGTTTTCTGCCAGATCGCCGCTGATGATCGTTTTGTGGAGCGCCGGATCCTGTTCGCCGAGCAATCCCTCGGTGCCCGTGAATCCTCCATGGAGCGCGATGCCGGAGGGAGGCGTGAAGATGGCGTTCTGGTCTCCGAGCTGCACACTGGCGCCGATATCAGGTCGATAGACGCCCTCGGCGACCCAGATCTGTACATCCGCATCGGGTGCGCTGAGAGTGATCTGCTCGGCCTGGTCGATGGCGTCTTGCAGCGAGGGGAAGGCGGTGTTCCAGCTCTCGCCGCTACCCGGCGAGTCGGCATCGACATCCACATGGATGACGATTTCGGCGGCTGTCGCCGCGCCCAGCAGCAGTCCCGCGGCGGCGCACAAGCCAAGAGTGATGCGGGTCGGTCTTGTTTCGGTCATTGCTTTCTCCGGTGTTCTGTCGGGGTTTCGAACGGAACTCACCGGAGGGAACGGGTGGATAGCGGGCATGCTAACCCCACTGTTTCGAATGACTTCCGAAATGGACTGCCCAAGCGCGCCTTGCCATCGCGGTCAACCTCTACCGCCGTAGTCTGATCGAAGCCCAACGCGTGTGCCTTGGCTCGAGCCTCTTACGCATCGAACGAAGGAGCGCGAGAGCGCGCCGTGCATTTCATTCGAGGGGGCGCTGCAGTCGTTCTTGGCGAACATCGAACCAAGAACTACGGTCCGTCTTCGCTCCCGTTCACGAGTTCTGCGCTGAACGAATCACTCGATAGCAGATCCCCTCCATCGTAGAGCAACGCGGTGACGGAATAGGTGCCCGGGATCCGGTTGTGGTCCGGTAGGCTGCGGCCGAAGCTCGTTCCCGCCTGTTCGCCGTGGTCGAGCCACACCGGGGAACCGTCGTAGAGCACGAACAGGAATGATTCCGGACCGTCGATGTCGAGTTCGACCGCGGTGAATGCGGCCGGATCCTCGCCGTGGTTACACACATTGATATCGAAGTTCACCGTGCCGGGCTGGGTCACGGTATCGGGTTCGTTGGCGAACCAGATGACGAGCCCGTCGTCCGTGTCGGCGTTCGTGCCGAAGCCGCCGCGCAGCTCTTCCAGCACGAAGAGACCGCCCGAGAGGGCGGCGACCGGAGGGCAATCGGAGTCCGATCGGGTCCAGAACGATCCTTGCAAGGCGTCGAGGTGGTTCGTTTCGCCGGCGACGACCGGGCCGGCCGAGAGGATCGCGAGGATCAACCAGGCGATCATGAGCGGCCATTGTGCTCTCTCGCGGCGGTCGAAGTGAATCGATCGAGCTGTGTCGACCATGACTCGCAATCCTTTCGCAATCCCGCTGCGGCATCCAGGCTCCGAGAAGCGCTCGCCGCTCTCGACTAGAGTAACACCGATGGCATGGCGTCCAAGCGGCGCAAGCGGCGGAGCTTGCCCTGCGCCGGCGGCTCTCGGGCGTGAAGGGGCTCATCA
>CAZFNT010000573.1:0-2951 GCA_964520315.1 uncultured Gemmatimonadota bacterium | reverse complement strand
GCACCGGAGCCGTTGTCGCCGGTGACCGAAGCATCGACGGCATCGAACACATCATCGTCGGAGTCGGCGTCGCGAGGGCCCGAGCTGAGCAACATGGCAGCCACCGGAAACGCGGTCGCTGCGCCGTCGACATCGACCACCCGCGGCGCTCCGCTGAGTCCGGATGCGATGGCGTTGCAAGTCGCCTGGGCGCTGGTCGCGAGCGCGGAGTTCAAGTGGTACTTCAGCGGACGACTGTAGCTATCTACCGGCTTGAGCTGCAGATCGACGAAAGGCAGATAGCCGCTGGTGACCCCGGCGTCGGCGCTGCCGTCGAGATCGCTCGAAGCGTACGGAAGAACTCCGTTGATGCTCGAGTAGCTGAGCAATGATGCTCTGGCCTGGGCGAGGTACTCCGCGGTCTCGTTCCGCGCCTTCTTCTCCGTGAGCACTCGTATGAGCGACACTCCGCCGCCGGCCATAACACCGATGACAACGAGCACCACGGCGACTTCGATCAGTGTGAAGCCGCCTTGATGCCCGCCGTTGTGGCGACACATCTACTCGTTAGAAGCGCATGTAGAAGTAGCTGACCGTCGATCCTTCGGTGTAGTCGGATGACGCCGCGATCGAACCGGTGTTGTAGATGCCGTCGTCGAGCTTGATGTCGATCTCTAGGCAGACCTCCGCCGGTAGACTGTAGTAGCGGAAGTAGTGCTTGGCCGTGCCGGGCCCCGGATCGAGCCAGTAGATCGTCATGTTGTCGCCGAATGCGTGGCGAGGAAGATCGGCGCTTCCGTCGTAGCTGCCGCCGATCAGGCCCGCGAGCTGCAGGTCGCGGAAGATCTCGTACTGCTCCGAGGATTCCATCTGGCCGTCGCCGTCACCCTCGCCGTCGGTTCCGAGCGGGATCGCGTCTTTGCTCTCGTCTCCCGGATACACGCCGTACTTGTCGTAGAACCCCATGATGGCGGCTCGCAGCTCGTCGGCTTGCTTGACGACGCGCATCGTCTTGGCGGTCTGCAACATCGCCTGACCCTTTAGGATGCCGCCGATCAAGAGCCCCACGATGACCATGACAATGGCCACCTCCACCATCGTAAACCCTGCTTGCAATCTGCTCTTCCTGTTGTGCACGGTACTCTCCTGAGTTGTGTCGCCATGGGCCGGAGCGGCTCGCAGTGCCCGCCGAATCGGCGTCGACTGCCTGCCACCCCATCGATCGATCGCGACCGGGGCCCCTCCTGTACTTCGATCGGCCCGAATCGCGCGCAAGTTGAGTTTCGGTTCTCTCATATCCTGCGAATCGTCGGTCTAAGTAGGATCACCAGCTCGCGGCTCTCTTCCTGGTGTTCGCGGTGTCCAAAGAGGGTCCGCAGAATTGGTAGATTGGCGAAGAACGCGAGGCCGCTTCGGTCGGTGCGTCGCGTCTGGCTGATGAGACCGGCCAGCACGATCGATTCCCCCGCGCGAACCCGTACGGTAGTGGCCAGCTCCTGCAGGTCGATCACAGGGTTGGAGATCGTCTGTGTCGTGGTGATCGAGGTAGGGATCTCCACGTCTTCGTGGCGTTGGATGCGGGTGATGGTGGGCACGATCTGCAGCGTGACTACGCCTCCAGGAGATACGTGCGGTGTCAGCCCGAGCTGCAGACCGAGGACAGCGCGCTTGATCGATGTTCCGTATGTGACGAAGCCTGTTTCCGGATCACGATCGACGCCGGTGATGTCGCCGTACGGAAACTGGAAGCCAACGGTCATTACGGCCGGCTGGCCATTCACCACCGCGATATGAGGGTTGGAGAGCACCGACACATCACCGCGGGTCTCCAGGAAATCCAACACCGCATTGAAGCGAACCTGATCGGAGAAGACGATGGAGCTGCCACCGTTGAACGACACACCGGAGCCTGTCGCCGCCAGATCACCGGTGCCGCCGACTTCCAGATCCAGCGCGGACCAGTCGATGCCGTACTTCTCACTGCGATTCAGGCGAACTTCGAGGATCTTCGCCTCGATGAACACTTGCGTGTGCAGCATCTGGGCGATGCGCTCCAGCACCTGCACCATTGCATCGATCCGTTTCGGCGTGTCCTCCATATAGATGATGCCGGTGGCCCGGTTGATCTGCAGTGTTCCGTCCTTCGACTTCAGTCCTTCGAGGGTCCGCTCGACGCTATTCCAGATATTCCCCTCCTCACCGCCTTTCTCGGTCTTGATCCGGAACGCTCCCTTGACGCCGGACTGCTCCACACCCGATGCGAGCATGTCTCCGCCCACTTCGATCTTGGTTTCGCTAGGTAGATTGAGGTAGTCGAGATGGAAGATCCGCTCCTCGAAGCGTGTCACCAGGATCTGATCGTCGTCGATTCGCCATGAGTAGCCGGCACTGCCGCGAATCACCATGTCGATCGACTCACCCAAGGTGGCGTTCTGCAGCGTGACTGTGACGGGTCGATCGATTTCGATGTCTCGCTCGATCGTTAGACTGAAAGGGGCGCCGACGAGAAGCGACTGAATCACTTCCAAGAACGGCGCCTCTTTGAGCACCATGGAGTGTCGGGGACCGGATTCGAGCAACTCCGCGATCTGCTGCTGCTCTTCGTCCACGAGGGCCGGCGGCGTGGGCGGATCGGGTGTTGGCTCGTACCACTGCTCAGCGATGATCTCACGCGGCGCCGGGCCTTCGAGAATGGCGAGCTCCAGCTGTGCCGGCCTGAGCGCGGAGCAGCCGCAGGTTCCCAGCAGTCCGGCGGCCGCGATCCAATCGATGCATCTAGTTTTGCTCATGTCACTGGTCGCCTTCGCGCCAAGTAGAGAACCCGACCTCGGGAGCCTTGACGAACCACCGATTACGGCCTCGGACCAGGGTGACGCCCGCCTCCTCGATCCGTTCCAGTAGGTAACCGTTCACCATGCTGCCCTCCTCGATGCCGAGGAAGACGCCGAAGGAGGTCACGTTCTTGACGCGGC
>CAZFNT010000572.1:0-2961 GCA_964520315.1 uncultured Gemmatimonadota bacterium | reverse complement strand
GCCGCCGACATCGACCCGCTGGAGATTCGGCGCATCAACTGCAACGAACCGGGCGAAGTCACGCCGATGGGGCTCCGCGTCACCACCTGCGGGCTGCGCGCCTGCCTGGAAGGCGTCGGCAAACGCCTCGACTGGAACAACAAAGGGGGCACCGGCAAGAAACGCGGCGTCGGACTGGCCTCGATGATGCACGTCGGTGGCTCCGGCCGGATCTACCGGAGCGACGCAAGCGGCGTGATCCTGCGTCTCGACGACTACGGCAATCTTTACGTCTCTTCGGGCGGCGTCGAGATGGGGCAGGGTCTGCACAGCTCGCTCCAGATCATGGCCGCCGACTCGGTGGGGGTCCACCCCGAGCGCGTCTTCATCAACCAAACCGACACCTCCACCTGCCCCTGGGATGTCGGCACTCACGCCAGCCGCGGCGCCTTCACCGCTGGCAATGCCCTCTTGATGGCGGCGGAGAAATTGCGTCGCCAGCTCTTCGAGGCGGCGGCGGAGCTCTATCCAGACCTCGTCGAGCGTGAGAGGCGAAGCTGGATCCGCGCCAATCCCGACACCCCGCCCGCGGATTTCGACTGGCGCGCAGCGGTCGCCTCCGACCGTTTCCAGCTTCGAGACAACATACTCTCGCTGAGCGACACTCCCCCGATCCCCTGGCTCGAAATCGACCTCGCCAAGCTGATCCGCGCGGCGCATTTCCGCGCAGGCGGCGGCGAGATGTTCACGGTCGAGGCCTTCTACGATCCCCCGAGCGAGCTCCCCGACTGGGAACGGGGTCACGGAAATATGTCGGCCTGCTACACCTACGGCACGCAAGGAGTCGAGGTCGAGGTCGACACAGACACGGGGGACGTGAAGATCGTCAAGATGGTCTCCGTCCTCGACGTCGGCCGGGTGATCAACCCGCAGACGCTGCGCGGACAGATCGTGGGCGCCCTCGCGCAAGGCGTCGGCTACGCGCTCTACGAGCAGGTGATCACTGAAGAAGGGCGGATCCTCAACCCCAACTTCACCGACTACAAGATCCCCACCGCGGTAGAGCTGGATTTCCCGCTGGAGCTGGAGTATATCGAGACCGATGAGCCCGAGGGACCGTACGGCGCCAAAGGGATCGGAGAGCCAGGCCTTACACCGACCGCTCCGGCGATCGCCAACGCCATCTACGACGCGGTCGGGGTTCGGGTGCGCGACTTGCCGATCACTCCCGAAAAGCTCCTGGCCGCTCTGCACGCCCGAGACGACGATTCGAATTCCCGGGGAGTACCCAATGACCGATGAGAAGATCAAGCATCACTTCGATGTCCTTTGCCAGATCACCCGAGCGCAACACTTCGCCTGGCGCCAGGCGGTGGTCGATCTCGCCCCCGGCGTGGATCCGACGGCCGTCGTGGACCGCATGTGGGAGCTGACTGGCGAGCAGACCGGCCAGACCTACGCCCGCCGCATCGACACCGACCGACCGCTCGCGAAACAGATCGCCGCCAGCATCGTCTGGTCGTCGGAGTGCATGGGTGAGGCGGCACACGTAGAGGAGGGCACCGGCGACGAAGCGTTCGTGGTGCACAACGACTGCCCCTGGTTCCACTGGCACAAGAAGCTCGGGCTGCTCGCCGAGGATCGGCCTGGTTGCGATGTCTGGTTCCGGAAGACCCTGGAGCGCGTCAATCGCGAGCTGGGTACCAACCTGCGTTGCGAAACACTCGATTCCCTCCCGGACGGAGGTGAATGTTGTCGCCGCCGCCTCTGGGCGGAGTAGGGAGCTCTCATGCAGATCGGTAGGAAAGCCGCCGATTACGATTTCCCGGAGCGGATGAGCGTCGTTCTGCCTTCCGGGATCCGCAAGCTCTTCGACGAAGGCCGCCGCCGGCCCGACTGCGTCGATCTATCGATCGGCCAGGCCGATTTCGACGTTCCCGAGCCGATCAAGGCAGCAACAGTTGCCGCAATCGAAGAGGGCTGCGGCCGCTACAGTCCAACCGAGGGCTTCTCCGAGCTGGTGTCGGCCATCACGACCCACCTTCGAGACGATTTCGGGCTGCCCGATGGCGAGCAGGTCATGACCACCAGCGGGGCGAGCGGGGCGCTGACTCTTGCCCTGATGGCGCTCGTCGGTCCCGACGACGAAGTTCTCATGCCCGATCCCCACTTTGTTATCTATCGCAACCTCGCCCTCATAGCGGGCGCGCGCCCCATCTACCACGACATCTACCCCGATTTCCGACTCTACCCCGAGCGAGTAGAAGAAGCGATCACCGACCGAACCCGCGTCCTGATCCTCAACTCCCCCGCCAATCCGACGGGCGCCTGCGCGGCCGCCGAAGATCTGGAAGCGGTCGCCGAAATCTGTGTTCGCAGAGGTGTCTTCGTGATCAGCGACGAGCTGTACGAGACCTTCATCTACGAAGGCCAACACGCCACCATCAAGCGACACCTGAGCGAGCAGTCGTTGCTGATTGGCGGACTCTCGAAATCGTACGGCATGGCGGGCTGGCGGCTCGGCTGGGCCGCCGGTTCACCGGCGCTGATCGACAAGATGCGCACCCTCCAGCAGTTCATGTACACCTGCCCTCCGACCCTCGTGCAAAAAGGGGCGCTCGCCGCCTTTGGCCTGGACATGAGCGAGCAGCTTCGGAACTACCGCCGAAAACGCGACATGGTGTTCAACGGGCTGCGAAAAGCGGGCTACGAGGTCGTCAAGCCGCAAGGAGCCTTCTTCATATTCCCGCAAGTGCCTTGTGGAAACGATCTGGAATTAACCGCCGCCGCCGCGAAACGGGGAGTGCTGGTGGTCCCCGGAAGCGCATTCTCACAGAGAAACACACATTTCCGCATCAGCTTCGCCGTACCGGACGAGACCCTCGAACGCGGAATCGAGCGGCTCGGCAGGTTGGCGGGTTAGGGTTCGGAAAGAAACAAACGTGTCGGATCGCGCCCAGATTTGGGTCAGATTCGGCCGAT
>CAZFNT010000571.1:0-2963 GCA_964520315.1 uncultured Gemmatimonadota bacterium | reverse complement strand
CCCGGCGAAGCGGATAGGGCCGCCGCCATGGAGGCCGTCATCGTCGCTACGTCGATTCCGATTCATGGGGCCGGCTTGGCCTTTCGAGCCCTCAGCGCTCCGGCGACAGCGAGTACGCGAGCGGTGGGAATGGCCATCCCCAGGTCGAGAACCGATTCATCCACCACCGCCTTTCCAACCACCATTCCGGCCCAACGGCCCTCGCCGTCCACGACCGGCCCGCCGCTAGATCCTTGCGCCACGAGGGCGTCCACGAGCATATGCCCTTCTGGTGACCCGGGCTCCGCGGCGGTGTCCGGCAGGGCCGCCACGATCCCGCGCGTAACGACGATGCCCGTTCCCAAAGTGTTGCCGATCACGTAGATCGGTGTGCCTAGCTCCGGCGGGGCGGCGGGCGGCAGAGGTGGAGCGGGGCTGTCGTCCGGTGTGACATCGAGGAGCGCTAGATCGGCCGATCGATCGGCGGCGGAGAGCACTGCCGGGCGCGGCGTGTCCCCGTGCGAACGGATCGTGATCTCAGTCGCTCCATCCACCGCGTGGAGCGCGGTCACGATCCCCCCCGATGAGTCGACGATCACTCCCGTTGCAAACGAGGTCACTCCACCGGGTATCCCCTTGGCTTCGATGACCACGATCGATCGAAGAGCCGCCTCCAGTCCTCGGGGCGGCTCCGCCGCCCGGGCGATGGAGGCCAGTGAGGCCAGTCCCAGGATCAACGAGCCGATTCCTCTCATCTCGCTTATCTCAATTCGAGTCGTCGCACGTGTTCCCGGGCGACTCTCGCCTCGTCCGTCTTCGGGAACTCATCGATGACGCGCGTCAGAGTACCTTGAGCGTCTCCGCTGAATCCGAGCTCGACTTCGCACAGGCCGAGCTTCAGGAGGGCGGCGGGAAGCCGTTCGGTACTCGTTCCCGCCTGGATCACGGTTCGGAACGACTCGAATGCGGCTTCGTAGCGATCCGCGACGAAGTGGCACTCTCCGAGCCAGAAGTGGGCGTCGGGTCGCAGCGGGCTCTCGCTCGCCAGATCCAAGAACTGCTCGAACCCTTCGCGCGCCAGCTCGAAATCTCCGCGGGTCATGTCGAGATAGGAGTGGCGATACAGCTCGGCCAGCTCGATATTCGCGACTTGCAGGCTCTCTGGTGCGGCGACTGGGACCAGTCCCGATCGCAGCTCATCGATGCTATGGCCCAGATCGGCGATCTTGGCAAGGAGCTCCGAGTGCGCCTCGTCTTCGGCGTCGTTCCGCATTCCGCCTCTCGCCGCCAGCAGGCGGGTCTCCTTGCCGAGCTCCACTATGGAGCTGTCGGTGCGGGCCTGCCGGAGAGATTCGCGAGTCTCCAAAGCGTCGATCCGGTTCCTCAGCGGCACCAAGTCGCTCTGTTTGGCGCAAGCGATCACCAGGGCAGCCCCCAGGATGGCGAAACGCCCTCCCCAGGAGAAATGTCCGGGGGAGGGCGAGGCGGAAGTGATTGAGTTTCGGTCAGGCACCACGTTGCGATTTCAGCACTACTTCGAGGTCTTGAACTCAGATCGCCGGTTCATCGCCCAGGTTTCTTCGTCGATACCGGTCACGAGGGGCCGGCTCTTTCCGTAGGAGATTGTCGAGATGCGATCGGCGAAGACACCGTAGTTCGTCAGGAACTCGCGCGCGGAACCGGCACGGTTCTCTCCGAGCGCCAGGTTGTACTCCACCGTGCCACGCTCATCGCAATGCCCTTCGATCAGTACTTTGAACTCCTTGTGCTCGAGCAAGCGATCGGCGCTCTGGGTCAGAGTTCGGATCGACTCGGGGGTAAGCTCGTACTCGTCGAAGTCGAAGTGGATGCGGTCGAGATCGATCCTGAGGATTTCGGGCGGAGGTGGAGGCGGCGGGGGCGGCGGGGGCTCCTCGACCACTGGGGCGGGCGGCGGCGGCGGCGGCGGCTCTTCTACTACCTCCACCTTCTTGCTGCCGCAGCCTGCCAGCAGATAAGCGCTGGAAAGCAGCGCCAGGGCGATTCCGAGCGTTGCCCTTCGATGGGTCGATTTCATGGTCATTCCGTCTCTTCCTTCCGGATCGTGGGGTCCTGGTTTCGTGGGGGTGGGGACCAGGTCGGCGTGATCGCCCCCTTCGTGTGCGCGATCCTGCGGACCGCGCTTCCGTCGAGGCGCATCGTGTAGATCTCCGACACGCCGCTACGATCGGAGGAGATTATCAGATGAAGACCATCTGGTGACCAGCAAGGACTCTCGTTGTTTCCACGGTCGGTGATGCGGCGTGGAGCGCCCCCGAGCGGATCGATCGTAAAAACGTGGAAGCGTCCATCTTCTCGCGCCACGTAGGCGATTCGATCGCCTCTCGGGGACCACGCCGCGGCATCGAGATAGCCGGGCTGGACCATGAGATTCCGCTGAGCGAGGCCGGTTCGACCCATCACATAGATCGATGGTGTTCCGGCGCGGTCGGAGGTGTAGACGAGCTGAGCTCCGGTGGGGGACCAAGAAGGCGATGTGTCGATCCCCGGGGAGTAGGTCAATCTGCGCAGGTCGCTTCCCCCGGCCGGCACCACGTAGATGTCGTTGTTGCCATTCATGCTTAGAGTGAAGGCCACTTCCCGTCCATCGGGAGAGACCGCGGGCGTGGATTCCAGTCCGGGCCTGGCGGAGAGCAGTGTCTGCGCGGGTGCAAGGGGCGGAGTGGTGTAGGTGACGAGATCAGGCCCCTCTTCGCCGTAGCGGATACAGGCCAATCGGCTTTGACGGGGGAAGAAAGAGGGCATGAGGGCTTCGTCGTCGCTGCGTCCCAGGGCGATCGATCTGGCGCCATCGTAGTCCGCCACGACGATGCGACGAGTATTGCCTTCGCCGGACAGCGCGAAGGCGATGCGGCTCTGGGCGATGCCTGGCTCTCCGGCGGCGGCGAGCACTACCGCGTCGGCGATCTCGTTCAGGATCGTGAAATCCCGCTCGGCTTCTTCTT
>CAZFNT010000570.1:0-2972 GCA_964520315.1 uncultured Gemmatimonadota bacterium | reverse complement strand
CCTCGGCGCCATCGATCGCCGTATCGCCCATCTTGAAGAGCCAGTCGTCGCCGAACTGGTCGCGGAGCATCAGCTTGAGGGTCAGGCCGCGGCGAAGCTGCATGGGCGATAGCTCGAAACGCAGGCGCTCGAAGAGCTGGGCCTCGAGCTCGAGGCGCCGGCGCCAGAGCCGCACCAGGCCCTCGTAGTCCGCGCCGCGCCCGAAGCTCGGTCGAATGCAAGCGCCCACGCCGAGAATGGAGGCGAGCGCTAAGAATCCTCGACGATTGATCCTCCCGAATCGACGTTCCATGATGGTTCTCGGCACTCCTCTCGCCTCGCCTTCGAGGCCTCGTCGGGAGGGCTTTCGGGGCGATCGAGTCATCGAAGGGCGCCGGGAAGAACCGGGAAGATCGAGTTGTGGCAGCAGACCTGAGCTCGGGCCTCGGCTTCGCTGAGAGGATTCTCGATCAAGCCCTCCAGGTGGGCGATGGCGTGGTCGACCCCCCTCTTCTCGAGCGGGTTGTGGGCGTGCTGCGCGAGGTCGCGCAGGGAAGCGATCGCCTCGCCGAACAGCTCTTTCTGCTTTCGTCCCGATTTCGGGATGTTGAAGCTCTCGAGGACCTGACTGATGACCCGGTAGGCCTCGACCGAGGTGACTGCGTCGATCGACTCCTGCGGCGATGGATCCGGGTCGAGCCGCCCGAGACGTGATTCGAGCTCAGCGATTCGTTCCTCGAGGCGGCGCTTGATTCGCTCGCCGGTCTCTTGCAAAGAGGGGCCGTCGCGGAAGTCCACTGTTCGCCCACTCTTTTCGAGCTGCGCATCGAAAAGGGTCGCGATGTCGGTCGGTAACGCGTTCTTACGGGCCACCATCGTCGGCAGGAAGGAGTCTCTGTCGAAGCTCTCGACCAGATCCGGAACGAGCTCGCGCAGCACAGCGGCCGAGACATTGGCGAAGCGGTCGAAGTCGCTGGCGATCCCTCGCTCGAAGCGTTCGATGTAGACGCCGTCGGGAGCCGCGGCGATGAACTTGGCGAGCGCGTAGACCTCGGCCACCGGGAGCGGCGCCAGCCCCTTCCGAAAGAGGTCCCACATCCACCCGTAACCGAGGAGGTCGTGCTTCATCCGGGCCGCGAGGATCGGCGTCATGAAGCTCTCGTCGAGGCGGTCGTGCCCGATCAGGTACCACTCGACCGTATTGTCGATCCGCTGGACCCGCGTGACCTTGCCCCACATGATGGTTCCGATGAACTGCATCATGTGCAGGTGGTGATTGGCGGTGATCCATCCGAATAGCTGGCTTTGCAGTAGATCGCTCCAGGCCTCGGGCGTGAGGCGATCGATTCCGCGCCGGGTCTGCTTCACGAAGCCGACGATGCGTTGAGCGTCGGGGACGTATCGTTGCAGCGTTCCGCCCACCGACTTGCCGTTCACGACGACGCGGGCGTGGTCAAGCTCGGGCGTTTCCCAGCCGAAGAGCGTGCCCAGCTCATAAACCGTTCGCGCTCCGCAACATGCGACCTGCCCTACCTTGAAGATCCAATCCTCGCCCCGCTGATCGCGGAGAACGAGCTTGAGGATGGTGCCCGCGGAGATCTGCTTCGGGGAGAGGGTGAAGCGGAGGAGCTTCAGGTGCCGCGCTTCGAGGGCCTGCCTCCGTTGCCAGAGAGCGATCAGAGGGCCGTAATCGTATCGGGGGGCAGCGCAGCCTTCTGCGTTCAAGGCCGAGACAGCCCCCACGGCGGCCACGCTCTCGAAGAACCTCCGACGACTAATCCCCCCAGATCGGCGCTTCATGATGACTCGCAGCACTCCTCTTGTGCTTCAAGGATCGCTCTCGGGGGGGCAAGTGCACTCTAACATAGTGTAGCGTTCCGAGCGTGTTCTCCGACTCTGGATCCAATCCGACGTGGCTGACCTTGGAGGACGTTCAGAGCAGCCTCCATTTCGAGCTCTCTCTACTGATCTCCTATCTGGTGTACAGCGCGGGGGCGGCCGCTCTCCTTCACGCTCTGCCCGAGAGACACCGAAAAGGGGCGCTACGGCACGGAGCAGCTCGCCGTGGGCGTGGCCCGGCTGGTCTACGAGGCGGGGAAGAGGCCCCAAGCTCTGGCTGATGATCGGTGTGGGAATCGCGCTGACCTTCACCGTGCGTTGCTTGCTGATCACCCTTCTGAGAACCGGAAAAGGGATCGGCGCCGCTGAGGCCTTCGGTCTGTGTTCCGCCCTGCTATTCTGAGGAGCAGCGAATCTCTCATCCATGCTCCCCCGTCCGTGGGTCGTCGATCGTGTGGTCTCCTCGAATCCGATGCCTTTGGGTCCTCTTCGCCGCCCTCGGCGGCTGCGGATGGAGCGGAGAGCCCGCCACGCCCGCGGACAGCGCCCCTCCGGCCGGAGAGGAGCCCCCTCGGACCGTCCTGCTCATCGAGTGGAGTGGGGCCGACCCCGCACTCGTATAGTCGATGCTCTCCGGCGGGGAGCTACCGAACCTGCGGAGGTTGGCCGCCGAGGGAGCGCATCCGGAGTTCGTCCCGGCGGGGCCGCCGTGGACCGACGTGCCCTGGGCCGATCCGGGGATGGCGGGGCAGCCGGAGGGACCGTCGGGCGGGAGCTTCTTCGGCCTCGTGAGGGCGAGCGATTCCTCGATGACGAGTGTGGCGGCGGATGACGCGGAGAGGGGCGCCCGGGAGTGGGATCTCGATCTTCTGGCGGACACGGGGGGCTGGAGCAACCGCGGGATCACCGAGAAGGCCGTGGTCTGCATCACCGACCTCGCAGAGGAGAGCACGACGGCCTTCATCCGCTATCGCGCCGCCGAGCGCGTGCGGATGCTGGAGGCCGACAAGGCGTTGCGGACCCTGCGAACGGCGTTGCGGATCTTGGGATTGGGAGACGAGGCGCGCCTCTACGTCACCGCGGCGTCGGCGGGTGCGACCGAGGGCGACCTGGCGGTGGTCGCGGTCGCGGCGATCCGGGGCGGCGGGCACTAC
>CAZFNT010000569.1:502-2975 GCA_964520315.1 uncultured Gemmatimonadota bacterium | reverse complement strand
TCTACTCTAATTACAGGTCGGGAAAATGTCTCACGCATGTTGGCAGAGAGGGCCGACCCATCCGCGCCCGCTCGCTATGGCGCAGGAGCGAGCGGGTCAGTCTCCCATTCTCGCGGGGTGTGTGGTTCCTGGACCGTTCTGGGTGCTGCTGCTACTTACAGTGGCCGGTGAGCTCGACATACGCCCGACCTGAAACGTCACCGGAAACCGTGGCGGCACCCTCCCAGTAAGGGATCGGAGGAAGCAGCTCGTGGAGTTCTTGGTCCAGGAGCACCGGCGTCAAAGTGAAGCTCATTGTCTGCACGCTGATCTCCCACCCCAGAGGATAGGTGCAACCCGTGTGCGGGCTCTGCCATTCACCCGTGGCCGTGATGCTGAAATCGCCATCCTGCAGTCGTGTTGTGTTGCAGTCTTCGTCCGTCAGCGTTCCGTCAGCAAACACCGTGTTCGACCCATCGTGTATCTGGAAGACCATGATTTCTCTATTGTCGTCCAGCTGGACTGCAAACCAATTCCAGCCCAAGGCGCGCACTTCGCTCAAGTCTCCCCATTGGTGGTCGAACCAGGCCGTGCCCTTGACCGCGAGCTGCTCGGTCGGGGTCGTCAGAGTTCCGCTGGCTTCCAGTCTCTCGTGGGAGTAGTAAAAAGTGTATCCGCCAACCGAGTATTCGGTGTAGCCATCGCCGTGATGGAAGACGGGAGCCTTGAGGTTGTCGAGCTCCAAGTCCAGCCGATAATCATCGATCTTACCGTGCAGCACCCCACCCTGCGAATCCCCCCGTGCGCTGATTCGCGGAAGTGCGAGATCGTATCCTCCCGCGACCTGTCTCGGGCGTCCGACTCCAATAGTCATGAGGTGATGAAAGGAGGAGTCCGCTGGGTCCACGATCGAATGATGCCCCAGCTGCGCCCAGTGGTCCACGACGTTCGAGAGGAAGAAGACCATCTGGAAGCCGTACCAGCGGTTCCTCTCGTCTTGAAGGTGGCCCGCCCAGTACCACCATTCCAGATCCTCGCTGTGGGTGGCTTCGTCTGCCGGCAGGTCGATCAGCACACCCGGGGGGGAAGGGGAATCGTCGCAACTGGGCACCGTATTCGGATCCGTGCCACTGGTGCAACCCGCGGCGATGATCAAGACCACCGAGCGGAATCCGCGCATTTCTCTTCGTTCTCCTGGATGGGAAGGTCTCGTGGAGGCAAAGCCTAACCCGGATACCTTACCAGATTTCGTCGCGAGACGGCGGTTGCACGCGCGGATTCGGTGCTTTACGCCGTTTTTGACGCGGGGGCGTAGTGGTCTGCGTCGCACAAGTCAAAATGGTGGAAGGTGCCGAGGACGTGCGTGCATGCGGCGTCGCAGCAGAAATCTGATGAGGTTTCCGGGCCAACATCTCGACCCTGCGGCCCCCATTGCGACCGGACCGCCGATGATCGGGCGATACTGGTCTGCGTTTCAGTCGATGACAAGAGGCCCGTCGGCGCAGCCCTTCTTGCGCCTCCAGCCGCCCTGCCCCACTCTCCCCGGCCATGCCCCTGCTTCTCCGGACCCTTTTGCGCCATCCTCGCTCCGGCCAACCCTCCCGCCCGGGCCACGGCTCTTGGCATCCTCCTTGCGGTGGACCGGCGGGACGCGCAGATGCCCGAGGTGATGGACGGGACGAACTACACGCCGATGGTCGAGTCGGCCGCGCTGGCCGCTGAGGACGCATGAACCTGTCATATCTCTTCGGGATCTTCCTGGGCGCGCTCGCCGCTCTGTCACTGAACATCGGCAAGGGCGTGCAGAAGCAGAAGGTCCATGTCTTCCTCCAGGGGCGGAACGTGTTCCAGCCGCGGCATCGGCGCGACCTGGGCATCTGGTTCGTGGGCATGGGTCTGACCGCCATCGCCGCGCTCCCCTACTCGCTGGCACTCAAACTCTCGGAGTCGCCCTCGTCCATCTCGGCAATGACCGGGGTCGGGCTCGTGGGGTTGACGATCTACGCGCTGCGGGTGATCGGCGAGAAGCTCTCCCGCACCGAAGCCTTGGGCGTCGGCCTGGTGGTGCTGGGTACGTCGATGCTGGGCTGTGCGGGCGCGGGGCGCGAGACCCTGGCGCGCTCAGTGGATACGAGCACCCTGCTCTCCGCGCTGGGCGTGCTCCTCGGATTCGCGCTCCTCGCCGCCGTGGCGGCCAAGCTGGCACCGCGGATCCACGGCATCGCCTTTGGGCTGTCCGCGGGGGTGTTCCTCGGCTCGTCGCTCTTCCTGGGGGACGTGGCCCTGGTGCGGGCCGGCGGCGACTTCATAGGCCAGCTCTCGAATCCGTACCCCTATGCGGCCCTGGGGGTAGGCCTCCTGGCAATGTTCACCACGCAGCTCGGCTTCCTGAAGGGCCGGGCACTGGAGGTGGTGCCGGCAGTGAATTCGGCGACCATCCTGATGCCGGTGATCCTGGAGTACGTGATCTACGGCACCGGGCCGGGGCCGCTGA
>CAZFNT010000569.1:0-492 GCA_964520315.1 uncultured Gemmatimonadota bacterium | reverse complement strand
AACGTGGTGATGATCGGGGCGATCGTGGGCGGCGTGGTGCTGCTGTCGACCGGGGCGGCAGCACAGGTATCCGGAGCCAAGCCAGACACCGTCCGCGCCTGAACCACGACTCTTGAATTCGACTCGCCTCATTCACCGGATCGCGTAGCGAGCCGGTGAACGAGGTGGGCTCGACGCCTCGGGAATCTGGAAGTGCTGGCATCCCCCCCCGGCCCTGAGCGGACGCCCGGGGTGCATCCGGGAGCCCCGAGTCAGAAGAGGTTCATCCATCTTCATGCTGGCAAAACGCCCGCAGGTGCTGACCGCGCTGGCCGACCGCGGTGGCTGCCGCCGCGGTTGTCGCGCCTGTTTCGAGATGCCCCGTGTCTCGCTGGCCCGCCGCCAGCGGGCGGGTTGAGCCAAGGCCCGAGAGCGTCGCCGAATTCGACTGACCGCGGACCTGGTGGTCACCGCAGAGACGAAGGCCACGGACGAGGCCGGAAGTGTCACCAT
>CAZFNT010000568.1:0-2979 GCA_964520315.1 uncultured Gemmatimonadota bacterium | reverse complement strand
CGGTGAAGCCCGCGAACACCGATTTCCTGCCCTCGTTCGTGCCAAAGCCAACGAGTGGGTACGGAGCGTCGTATTCACCTTCCACGATTGTGGCCGCGACCACGGTGGAATCGCGTGGCGCGGTGCTGGTCACGGTGATGGCCTTGCCCCGAAAATTGATGGTCTCGACGTAGCGGCCCGCCGAGACGAGCACCGTGTCCCCCTCCGATGCGCCGTTGATCCCAGCCTGAATCAGCGGGTAGTCCTGCGGGACCTTGATGGTCTCGGCCAAGGCGTTGATGCCGAATAGAGCGAACAGCAGAAGGTCTCTTGTTTTCACTTGTCGGGCTTTCCGGCGAGCAAGGGCTCGCTCAAGAACGGGAGCTTCTCACTCAAGACTGACCTCATGCGAGACCGATTTCTACTGAACAGAGCATCGGGGATCCACAATCCGCCGCCCAATCACATACGTCGTCGAGGGACTAGGTGGCGGATTGTGGGGGGTGCAATATCGGCCTCAGCGCTCCAGGGACCGGCTTCTCGCTGGGCACCGCTTCCGCCGGGCCCGCCTTGCGCGGAGTCCACGGACCGCTCGGGGCCCCTGCACACGCGTTCAGAAGCACCCGCGGCCCAACCCGGCCTCGATGCGCGGCCGCCGGAGATTGCGTCGCTCCCGCGCCCGAAGAAGCGCTTTCGCATATCGCCCCATCCCCTCCCTGACGTTTCGAGATGGCCGTGAGATCCGCCCTCCGTGGGCGTCCCGCCCTTCCCGGGAGCTACCGATCGAGACCGATCTCACCCATCCAAGCGAATGCCGCGCGATCTACTCGGTCGGATCGAAGTCCAGGTAGTCGAGCGGATAGCGGTCGGCTCGGGCGAGAGCTCCCGAGTATTGGTGGTCCCAGACCACTTCCCCGGCGCTCGTAACCTCGAAGATGTAGCCCGTCGTGCCTTCGGTGATGAGCGTGTTGCCATTGGGCATTCGATACGCGCCGCTCAGATGCTCGGCGTAGAAAGTGCCCGGATCCGAATAGGTCCAGGACGGCACCGCCGGGCCGAACGCTTCGTTGGCCTCGAGGGTGTAGCCATACCCATCCAGTGGCGGCACAATTTCTTGGGCGACGGAGTAACTCCCGCTCGGACGACCGTTGCCGTTGTTGAAGTGCAGGATATTCCCCGCTCCCGACAGGCCCTCGTCGATCCAATTGGCACCGTGGACCACGTACAGGTTTTGGTCGTTTCCATCCCCGCGCTCGTATGCGGCAGGGTTGCCCCAGCGATAGAGGATGTCGCCCCCCATGCTTGCGTTGCCGCCTGTGTGTCCCGCCGCTTGCGCGGTCGTGGTACTGTGGTCGATCACGTAGAGCTCGTCCAGAAAGTGGGAGGAGAAGACGATCTGATCCAGCTCTGCATTGTAGTCGATGGCGTTCGCGTGGATCCAATCCTCCCCGCCCCTTCCGTTGCCTATGTAATTGATGTTCAGCAGCTCCGGGTGGTCGGCGACAACTCCGTAGTTGTCTCGGCTCGGATACTGGTCCTGAACCAGGTGGTCGAAGGCGTGCCACTCCCAGATCACATTGGCGCTGTTGGTGCCGACGGGTTCGAGCTCGGCGATGAGCAAGGGCCAGAACTCGCCGCTTCTGGTGCGTCCGGCGGCCTGGGCTTCACTCTGAGTCTTGCGCTCCCAACTGATGACGAGGATATGGCCGTTGGGCATCGGTTCGACGTCGTGATGCTGACAATAATCGTAGGTGGACCACTCATAGTCCCAGAGAATGCTGCCATCCCAAGCGATGTACTGGAGTCGTCCACCCAGGGCGCCGCCGGAGAACTGGGGTGAGGAAGCCTGGCACGGACGCAGGATCGAGCCGTCGGAGAAGAGGTACGCCGTACTGGCGATCCGGTTTGCACCGGTCCATGTGTGGACCGTGGCGCCATCCATGTCGATGAGCTTGGAACCGTACGTTCCGTCGGGCAGGAGTGTGTAGCCGGGATATGGGCCGGTCTCCTCGGTTCCGACGGCGACCGAAACCTCGTCGGACCAGAGGGCGGTGGTGGGCTGAGCGCCGACGTTGGCGGAGACTGTGTAGATCCCTTCCGGTGTGAAGAGGGGGACCGGGAGGCTCAAGTTGGCGGTGATCTCGAATCCGGAGGGCATGTTCAGGCCCTGTTGCGAGAGGAGGATCCGTGTTCCGATATCGCCGTCGGCCTGGAGCCACGCGTCATAGAGCAGGGCTCGGTCGGTGGGGTTCTCCAACATGATGTCCATATCGGCCTGGTCACCGGGATCGACCTGGGACGGGGCGCCGGAAATCGCGACCCGCACATAGTCCTCGTTGACCGCTCCCGGCGTGCCGAAGTCGCCATCGCCGTAGGCGTCGACCTGGGATTCGTGCCAGTTGGAGCCGTCGTTGTTATCGACGCCTCGATTCAGCAACGACATGGAGGCGCCCTCCGGGTCCGGGAAGGTAGCGCCGTCATCCCACTCGACGCGATCGAGCTCGATGTCCGCGGAGTCGCTCAAGACCAATTCGTCGCTGCGGTTCGACAGGTTCATGCCGGAGAAGACATAGTCCAGTACGATCCCACCATTGAGGGCGGAATCGGCCTCTCTTCCCAGGGTCACATGGCCTCCGGCCGGCACGATCAGAGAGCCCGCGATGGTGAACGAATCGTTGTCGTCGTCGGAAACTGTGTAGCCATCGAGATCGATGCCAGTGGCACCGGTGTTGGCGATCTCGAAGTACTCGCCGAATGCATCTCCCACGGCGGCCGGGTTCTGCATGATCTCGTTGATGATCAGATCTGCCCGCGCCGATGCGCTGAGGGCGACGAGAGCGAGTATGCCTTGGGACTTCATCGATGGGTCTCCTCGGTTGTGACCACGGTCTTTGGGACCAGGGATTCCTCTGGACTGCGTTCAGCGCTACGGAAGCTTGGTGACCGTGAAGCCGCTGACCGATTCCACGCTTCCTCCCCATTCGCCCACCCTGAGCTCGT
>CAZFNT010000567.1:0-2989 GCA_964520315.1 uncultured Gemmatimonadota bacterium | reverse complement strand
ACCAGCGCAGCCCCATGATTGTGACGCGATCTATCGCGGGCGAGCGTCTCTTGATTCCGATTCACCGCTCGGTGGGCGACAAGGACTGGATCTTCACACTCAACGAGACGGCCGGGTTTCTCTGGGACGCGCTCGAGGAGCTGCGATCGGGTGAGGAGCTCGTGGAGATGGTGATGGGGAGCTACGAGGCGGGGCGAGACGATCTCGTTGAAGATGTCGGCCGTGTCTTGGGTGAGCTCGAGACGGTCGGGGCGATCGTCCGCGACGGGGTCGAGCCGGACGACGTGTGAGCGCTTGGAGGGTCGTCGAACCGCCTGAGGTGACCGATCTGGCGTGGGCGAAATGTCTGGGTGACGAGGCGAAGGAAGCCTTGTGCGTAGTGCGTGGATTGCGCCGCGATTTCGACGAGGAACGGGCGCGGGTTCGATTGCTGGCACGGGGCCAGGCGGTGCACGGAATGGTGGCGGCACGGCGGGTCGATCTGCTAGTTGATGGTGAGCCAGTCGAGGCGTGGCAGATTCAGCGCTTGCTGGTGGACGACATCGGCAAGGGACGTGCGCCGCTTCTGATGCGGCGCATCTTGGCCGAGCGGTCGCTCTTTTTCGGAATGGCGAACGACAGGGCGGTGCGGCTGTGGGAAAGGACTGCGGGACCTCGCTTTCGGTCATTGGGGCGCTTGCGCTTGCTCGCCTTTTCGCCGCGCCGCCGATGGCATCATGCGTCGGCGTGGAGTCGCTTTGAAGAGGGCGCGGGGCTCCATCCCCCGGATGATTTCCCTATTACGGTCGATAGAAGAGCGCATGGAGCGACCCGGTGGGGCGGAGATGGGACGGAATCGAGCGCTCCACGTTTGTTGATTCGCGGGGAGGCGGGGCTGGTGTTGGCAATTCATGAGCTAGAGGGGAAGGATGTGCTCGTCGTGCTGGATCTGGCGGTCGGGGGGCGGGATCTGAGCGATGCCGTGGCTCAGATCAGACATGAGGCGCGGCGACTTGGGGCGTCAGCGGTGCTGATTCCGGTTCTAGCTGGGCCGCGGGCCGATGCACTCTTGGAGGCGGGGGCTCGGCCGGCCGCGGACTGGGACCCCGGGCCCACCCTGGTCATCAACGAGGGCACGGGGGACATCGATCTGGGCTATCTTGGAAATGGTGGGCTTTGGGAGCTTCCGGGTTGGGTCACGCTTTGACGCGCCGCGTCTGGATTCGATGCCGATGAACTGCTCAGTCGACCCTCACCGAAGTGCTTCCGGGCGCGACATGGGTCCCTCCGTCGTGCCGGCGGTCTCGTATCTGGAGTTCTCGCGAGGGATCCACGAGCGGGTGATGCGCGACCGGGTTCCGATCGCCGGGAGCCTCGAGCTGACCAACCGCTGCAACTTCGACTGCGCCCACTGCTTCATCGTTACGGGGCCGGGGCCTGATTCGCGCGAGATGAACACCGCCCAGGTGAAGCGGGTGCTCGACCAGCTGGCCGAGGCCGGCACGCTCTGGCTCCTGATTACCGGGGGCGATCCGCTGATCCGCAAGGATTTCGCCGAGGTCTATCTGCACGCCAAGCGGCTGGGACTCATCACGACGGTGTTCACCAACGGAGCGATGGTCACCGACGAGATCGCGGATCTCTTCGCGGAGTATCGGCCCTTCACCGTGGAGATCACGCTCTACGGGCACAGTCGCGATGCCTACGAGACGATGACGCAGAAACGGGGCTCGTTTCGGCGCGCGCGCGAGGGGATCGATCGGTTGCTGAGGCGCGATGTTCCGCTCGAGCTCAAGGGAGTGGCCACGACGCTGAACTCCCACGAGATGGACGATATGAAGGATTGGGTCGAATCGCTCGGTCTCGAGTTCCGCTTCGATCAAGTGATCAATCCGAGGAAGGATGGTGGGCACGCGCCGCTCGCCGTGCGCCTATCGCCCGGTGCCGTGCTCAAGATGGATGTGTCCGATCAGGAGCGGGTCGATGCCTGGGTCGAGTTCATGTGCAAGTTCGACAGGCGCAAGAACACCGATGACCGTCTCTATCACTGCGGGGCGGGAATGGTGAACTTCAACATCTCCGCTTACGGCCGCTTGACGATGTGTGGAATGTCTGAAAGACCGGGTTATGATCTGAAGACAGGCAGTTTTCTCGAAGGCTGGGAGCGCGCTCTGCCGATGGAGCGTGCAAAGCCGTATTCGAGAGAGTATGCTTGTAGAACTTGTGATCTCATCTCGCTGTGCGGGAACTGTCCCGCGATGGCGGAGATGGAAAACGGTGACCCCGAGACAACCGTGGACTATCTTCACAGCATCGCGGCAGCCCGCGAGAACGCCTTCTCTCGAGGTGAAGTATCGAGAATCCCCACGAGAGCCGATCCGCCGACGCCCAAAGCGCCGGAGCTGCAACCGATGCATTCCCTGCCAGGGCTCTAGAAACAGGGTGAACCGTGGCCAAGAATGACAACAAGCCTCAGTGGACCAAGCCGGAGCTGCGGCGAGTGCAACTAGTGGCAGAGGAAGCGGTGCTGGCCGCGTGCAAGCGATTGAAGAATCCGGGGCCCCACTCGAATTCAGGGGGCGCCGGCTGCAACGACTTCTCTCGCCAACCAGTGAACTGCTCCGAGGCTGGTACCTGAACGTAACTCGCCTCGAGATTGCCGGTCTTCTCGTCGAGGTCTCCGCGGATGTGGGGCTGCCTCCGATCGGTCGGTCGCGCGCGCATCTTCCCTTTTTGGCCGAGGTCGGCAAAAGGCGTGCGGATGTGTTGGTTCGCGCGCACGTGGGACCCGCGCCGGAGCGAGGAGAAAGCGAGTTGCTTTTCTCGTCGGCGCGCTTGTGGCGTTTGACGCGGGGGCGGGGCGGGCGCGAGCTGACCGTGCTTGCGCCGCATCTCGGTGGCGAGGTGCACGCGCAGGTGTGGATCCCGGAGGGCGTGGAGCGGGTGCCGCCTGTCGTGGATCTGTGGCTGAATCCACCGCCGGGAGGGTTCGGCGATCGCCTGCCGGCAC
>CAZFNT010000566.1:0-2989 GCA_964520315.1 uncultured Gemmatimonadota bacterium | reverse complement strand
GCGCGAAGCGATCGATCGGAGGGGCGGCTTTCCGCATCCCTCGATCCTCGGATTGAAGTGCAGCACGCGGCGAAGCCGTCATAGGGCTCGCGCCGAAGCGACCGCTTTCGAACCCCACACCGAACCAGCCATGATCTCCGCCAACCGCATCCGAAATTTCTGCATCATCGCGCATATCGACCATGGCAAGTCCACGCTGGCCGATCGATTGCTCGAGCTGACCGGCACGCTCACCGAGCGAACGATGCGCTCCCAGGTTCTCGACGACATGGAGCTGGAGCGGGAGCGGGGGATCACGATCAAGGCGCATCCGATCCGCCTGGTCTACACCGCGGCCGATGGCGAGGATTACTCGCTCACGCTGATCGATACGCCGGGCCACGTCGATTTTACCTACGAGGTCTCTCGATCCCTGGGCGCTTGCGAGGGGGCGATTCTGGTGGTCGATGCCAGCCAGGGAGTGGAGGCTCAGACGCTCTCGAACCTCTATCTCGCGATGGAGAGCGATCTCGAGATCATCCCCGTGCTCAACAAGATCGATCTGGCCAGCGCCGACGTCGAAAGCATCACCGCCCAGGTCGCCGAGCTGCTCGGCTGCGATCCTGGCGAAGTGCTCCATGTCAGCGCCAAGACGGGAATGGGTTGCGACCAGATCCTCGAGGCGGTCATTCGCCGGATTCCACCTCCCGCGGGCGATCCGGATGGAGCGTTCCGCGCGCTCGTGTTCGATTCGGAGTACAACGCCTATCGCGGCGCCGTGTCGTACGTGAAGGTGGTCGATGGTGCCATTCGAGCGGGGGATCGCTTCAAGTTCGCGAGCCGCGAAACCTGCTTCGGAGCCGAAGAGGTGGGCTATTTCCGCCTCGATATGGAGAAGACGCCCATTCTGTGCGCGGGCGAAGTCGGCTATGTGCTGGGTGGGATCAAGAACATCCGTGAGGTGCTCGTGGGCGACACACTGATCGATCCCGCGCATCCGGCGGATCCGCTCCCGGGCTACCGAGCGAGCAAGTCGATGGTCTTCAGCGGAATCTACCCTTCCGACGCCGACCGCTATTCGGATTTGAGGGACGCCCTCGAACGCCTGCAGCTCAACGACGCGAGCCTGACCTTCGAGCCCGAGACGAGCGAAGCGCTGGGCTTCGGCTTTCGTTGCGGATTTCTCGGCCTACTACACATGGAGATCATTCAGGAGCGGATCGACCGAGAGCACGATTTGGAGATCGTCACTACGATGCCGAGTGTGCTCTATCGGGCGGTCCTGAACAGCGGCGAGGATCGATACATAGACAATCCCGCTCACTTGCCGGAGCCGAAGCATCTGGACCATCTCGAAGAGCCGATGGTGCGATCGACCGTGATCGTGCCGACGGAGTTCATCGGCGCGATCATGAAACTGATGCAGGAGCGGCGGGGCATACACCGTTCCCTGGGTTATCTCGATCCCACTCGCGCCGAGCTGCACTACGACCTGCCGCTCGCCGAAATCGTCTTCGACTTCTACGACCGACTGAAGTCGGTCAGCCGCGGTTATGCCTCGTTCGACTACGATTTTCTGGAATACCGAGAGGCCGAGCTGGTGAGGCTCGACATGCTGCTCAACGGCGATCTGGTGGATGCACTTTCGATGGTGATTCACGGCAAGAAGGCTCACGACTGGGGCCGGAAGGTCGCCAGCAAGCTCAAGAAGCTGATACCCAGACAGATGTACGAGGTTGTGATTCAGGCGGCTATCGGCAGCCGTGTCATCTCGCGGGCGGTTATCAAGCCTCTCAGGAAGAACGTAACCGCCAAGTGTTATGGCGGCGACATCTCGCGCAAGAGGAAGCTCCTCGAGCGCCAAAAAGAGGGAAAGAAGCGAATGAAGCAGGTTGGCAAGATCGAGATCCCCCAGGAAGCGTTCCACGCGGTTCTTCAAGTAGAAGACTGATGGCCGGCGAGTTGATGGCAACAATCGGAGCCGAAGAGTGAGGCCTACATCCGAGACGCTGTTGCACTCCGCGGATCGCGCGATTCAACGCGCCCGTAGGCGGGGCGCTCGCGAGCAGATGCTCTCGGCATTGAGTACCGCGCGTGGGGAAGTAGAAAGAGACGGAACCAGCGGCTGGTCCGGGCGCCGCAGACAGAAGAGATTGGAGCGACTCGTCGCCTTGGCCGAGACGGGACCGCGCGGTTTCTGGAGAGAATGGGGAAGACCCCTCCTCTATGGAGTTCTGATCGCCCTGGGAATCCGTGTGTTCGTGATCGAGGCTTTTCAGATCCCATCCGGCTCGATGGAAGAGACTCTGTTGGTGGGCGACTATCTGTTGGTCAACAAGCTCACATACGGCCCGCGAACACCAGAGAGGATCACCTTCTACAAGAGCCAACTCACGCGCGAAGGGTGGCGAATCGGCCACACGCCCGGCGAAGATCCGCTCATCGACATCCGTCTTCCCTCGATTCATCTGCCGGGGATGCGGCGGCCTCGAGCAGGCGATATCATTGTGTTCGCGAATCCTCACGACACATCCACAAACTACATCAAGAGATGTGTCGCTACAGAAGGGCAAACAGTCGAGATCCGAGACAAGAGGCTCTTTGTCGACGGCGTGCTTCGCGAGGAGCTGTTCGCACAAGTCGAGACAGAGGGGCGGATCCGCGAATCCGGAACAAGAGACCCGAGTCCGATCGATCAGCATAGCATGGAGGAGAGCTGGGGTCATCTGATGCGCCACCGCGCATGGAATCGCGACAATTTCGGCCCGGTAACGGTTCCTCAGGGCCATCTCTTCATGCTGGGCGACAACCGCGATCATTCCTTGGACGGGCGCTATTGGGGCTTCCTCGACGAGGGGTTGATTCGCGGCAAGGCGTCTCTGATCTACTTCTCGTGGAATCGGAGCTTTCCCCTCTGGCGGGTGTTCGGTGCGGTTCGCTGGGCGCGGCTCGGCCAACTCATTCGATGAGCGTCACAGCGCCGAAGCTCTCGGCCCCGGGTCTGTACATC
>CAZFNT010000565.1:0-2991 GCA_964520315.1 uncultured Gemmatimonadota bacterium | reverse complement strand
CAGCTGAGCGAAGGCGGATCCTCTGGATCGTGCTGGGGCTCGTGATCTTCGCGGGCATTCTGGCGCTCCCCACCCCGGAGGAGCTGGGCACTCGCGCGCACAGCTCGATCGCGATTTTCAGTCTGTGCATCTTCTGGTGGTTCACGACGCCGGTCGATCTGCCGGTCACGGCCCTGGTCGGCCTGGCGCTCGTGCCGATCTTCGGGATTCTGCCCGCCGGCACGGTGTTCGCCTTCTTCGGCAACCAGGCGATCTTCTTCGTCATCGGGGTCTTTCTGATCGCCGCTGTGATGATGAAGACGGGGCTCTCTACGCGCTTGGCGCTGGCGCTGCTCTCGCGCCTGGCCGGCAGCGAAAACCAGCTCGCTCTGGGAGTGCTGATCCTCTCGATGGCGCTTTGCTCGGTGATTGTCAGCCACGCGGTAGCCGCGATCCTGCTCCCGATCGTCCTGGAGATCCTGCACGCGCTCGAGTGTGATCACCGTTCCCCCTTCGCCAAGCGGCTGCTCCTCTCGATGGCCTGGGGCACGGTACTCGGCTCGAATACGACACTGCTATCGTCGGCTCGAGCGAGTTTGGCCCTGTCGCTCGCCAGCGGGGCGGCCGGACCTGGCTACGAGCCGATCTCGTTTGCCGACTTCGTGATGGCTTCGGCGCCGCTCGTGCTGCTCTCTATCGTGCCGATCTACGTTGCGCTACGGATCGCGTTCCCCCCCACCGGCATTTCGATGGAGCCAGCGCTCGGCTTGCTGAGCACCAAAGTCAAAGAGGCGGGAAGGGTCCGGAGCGAGGAGTGGACGACGGCGGCCGTCATCACCGCGATGATCGCCAGCATGGTCCTCTTCGCCGACACCATCGGCCTCGGCCCTCTCGCGCTGGTCTTCTCGGCTCTCCTCTTCTTTCTGCGAATCATCAGATGGGACGACGTCGAGCGCTATGTCGCGTGGGGAGTGATCCTCCTATACGGAGGCGCGATAGCTCTCGGTCAGGTTCTCGAGATCACCGGCGCGGCCGAGTGGATCGTGACCGACGTGCTCCCACTCGAAACGGTGCCTCCCTGGGTCTTTCTGCTGATCTTCTCGTGGGCGGCGATGATCCTCACTGAGTTGATCTCGAACTCGGGCGTGGTGGTGTTGCTGATGCCGATCGGGCTCCAAGTGGCGGCGGCCTCGGGCATCAGCCCGGCCATCGTGGTATTCCTCACGGTGCTCCCCTCCGGGCTCGGATTGACCATGCCCACGGGCACTCCCGCGATGGCGATGACCTTCGGATCCGGCTTCGTGAAGCTGCGCGACGTCATGGTTCGGGGGCCGATCGTCTCTCACCTGCTCTGGCTTCTGCTCATGGGTATCGCTTTCTTCGTCTGGCCGCATTTGGGTATGGCTTTGAGGACCACGGGAGGCTGAGTCGATGAGTGAGCCCTTCCGGATCCTGCTGATGCTCTCGCAGAACCGCGATTCCGAGCGGGTGGTTCGCGCGGCGATCGAAGAGGCGGTGAAAGCTCGCGACGCGGGCAAGGTGCCGGAGCTCGCCTTCGCCTTTGTTCACGACGGCCGCAGCATCGACCGCACCCGCCACGCCCTCAGATCTCAGGGCTTCTTGGGGCAGTTGGCGACCGAAAAAGTGATGGCTGCGCTCGAGGACGAGCAGCAGCGGTTGGCGATGGAGCGCTCGATCGATGTGCAGGAGGCCGCCCGACGAGAGGGGCTCACGATTCAGGTGCTCTCGCGCACCGGCCAGTTCAAAGACGCGATCGTCGCGTTCGCCGCCGAGCAGAAGTACGACGTCATCTACATGCCGCGCTCACAGTGGCGGGGGCTGCGCGAAATGTGGCACGAGTGGGACCCAGTGGTGCGCTACTCGCGGGAGCAGTCTACTCGACAATGAGCCCTAATCTGCGCAGCAAAGCGTCAGCATCGGGCTTTCGGCCGCGGAACCGCTCGAAAAGCACCATCGGTTCTTCCTTGTTGCCTTGAGCCAGGATGTTCTCGCGGAACGATGCCGCGACCTCCTGATTGAAGATCCCCTCTTCTTCGAAACGAGAGAAAGCGTCGGCTTCCAGCGCCTCGGCCCAACGGTACGAGTAGTAGCCGGCTGAGTAGTTGGCCGCGAAGATGTGTTCGAACGAAGTGGAGAGGCAACTGCCCGGCACATCGGGGAAGAGGCTCCCGCGGTGAGTGACCTTTTTCTCGAAAGGAACGATGTCGTCGATACTGCGCGGGTCCGACGCGAACCAGGCCAGATCGAGATCTTCTTGGGCGAAGCGCCGAACCGTTCGGATCCCCGCGTGGAACTTTCTCGTCTCTTTGAGCTTGCGTGCGAACTCGCTCGGGATCGCTTCACCGGTCTCGTAGTGCTTGGCGAACAGGTCCAGAGCTTCCGGCTCTCTGACCCAATTCTCCATGATCTGAGAGGGCAGTTCGACGAAATCCCAGTACACATTCGGGCTGGCCAATGCACCGTAGGTACACTTGGAAAGCAGAGCGTGCAGCGCGTGACCGAACTCGTGAAAAAGAACATCGACTTCGCCGGGGGTCAGAAGCGCGGGGCGTTCGGGCGTGGACGGAGTGAGATTGGCAACGATGAAAAGAAGGGGCGTTTGCATCGCTCCGTCGCGGAGCCCCTGACCCCGCCAACGACCGGTGAATGCGGCTCCGCTCTTGGTCTCACGCGGAAAGAGGTCGAGGTAGAGCAGGCCCAACTCATTGCCATTCTCGTCGAGCACGCCGTATACGGTGACGTCGGAGTGATACAGGGGCACGTCGTTCAACTGACGAAACTCGATCCCGTAGAGCTTGGCGGCAATCGAGAACACGCCGGAAATAGCGCTCTCGGCTTTGAAATACGGACGGAGCGAGTCTTCGTTGAAATCGTAGATCTCTTCCCTTAGCTTGCGCGCGTAGTAGGCGTAATCCCAGCGCCGCAGCTCGTCGTTTCCGTCGATCTTCCGAGCGTACTCCATCAGCTCTTCCAGCTCTTTGACCGAAACCG
>CAZFNT010000564.1:0-3001 GCA_964520315.1 uncultured Gemmatimonadota bacterium | reverse complement strand
AAGCAGATATCGAAGTCGAGCACGGGCGGGAATCGGCGTGAGCTACTGGGCTATCGAGAAGAGCACGGTTACTCCGAGCACCACGATCAACGCGAGAGCTATCATCATGTGGCCCGAGAAGGCGGGCGCGGTCGTCGAAGGGCGTGCCGTGACCTGCTCATTCTCTTCCAGCGCCTTGCTGGGGGCGGGAAGTGCCCGCCTCGCGCTGTGCCGACCCGGTTGCGCGCTCGGGTGCACGGAGCAGCGGATTCTGTCGGCGGTGCCCGGTGAAATCTCGTGAATGGCGCTGAGGATGAGGCGCTTGTTTCGAACCACCCGGCGAGCTCTGCTTACCCGTCGTTTCGGGGCGCTCGACCAGGGCGCGGCGTCGCCATTCTCGTCGGCGGCGGAGAGCATCTGCTTCTGCCGAATCGACGTAAGCCGGCGGTTCAGCTCGACGATCTTGCTGCCGTCGCGGATCGTCTCCGAGATCACTTTGCCGCAGATCTCCGAGAAACGCTCCAGGTCTCTCAGGATCGCCTTTTCGTCGAGTCGATCGAGGTAGGTCTCATGAATGAAATCATCGACGATGTCGCGGGTGCTTCTGTCCACTTCGCTTCTCCGCTGAATGGGGTTGAGCGAAGTGCAAGTCGTGTGCCCCCGGAGTTCGGCTGGGCACTGTGTCGTGAACGATTGCCCAATCGGTTCCACGACATGGGGTTTTGCCGGTGGCGCGCAGGCGACGGGCGGGCGAAATGTGCCGGTTGATCGAAGGGGGAAGGGCTGGGGTGGGGGATTTCACGGATGCGCGAGGGGCATTGCGCGCATTGCCGCGGGTGAGCCCAGTGGTCAGTCGGGGCCCGGGGACGGGTCGGTCGTGGGTCGGTCGAGCACGGGCAAGAGGATCTCCGCGAGATCGCGCAGAACCTCGGGGCGATCGTAGTAGCCGTTCGCTATCCGAGCGCGAACACGCTGGAGCTTCCGAGCAGCGAGACTAGCCGCCTGGCTTGCCGCCTTGTCCACGGCCTTGTTCGTAGTGCCGCCGGTCCTTTTCGTGCGCGTCATCGATCCGGTCCTTTCATGTTGGGTCCGAGACATCTTGTCTGGTTGTCTGGTTCTAGTTCTCAGATCGGATGGTTCTCTGACGGCATGAGTAAGAAAAACGTCCTCATGGTGATTTCCTTACCAGGCTGTTCAAATGTCGCACTGGCCCGGCGCGCGCCGGTTAAACTGTGGAGACGTAATCACTTGCGCGTGATCGACGATGGCGCGCGTCCCAGGTTCCGCTCTCCTTGAGTCGAGTTGCTCGAAAATTGACCGGAAAAAAAACGGGCGGCTAGTTCTTCATTGCTCGAATCGGGGGGGGGATGCGGCCGCCGCGCGCAATGAACTCGTCGCATCGAAACCGGTTGACCGGCATCGCGGGTGCTTCGCCGAGGAGCCCGCCGTAGTCGACCGATTCGCCGGCCTTCATGCCTGGGAGGGGCAGAATCCGCACCGCGGTGGTCTTGAAGTTGATTACACCGATCGCGATCTCGTCGGCGATGATGCCGCAGATCGTCGAGGCGGGCGTGTCGCCTGGCACGGCGACCATATCGAGCCCGACGGAACAGACGGCGGACATCGCCTCGAGCTTTTCCAGGGAGAGGGCGCCCTCTCGCACCGCGCGAATCATGCCCTGATCTTCCGAAACCGGTATGAAGGCGCCGGAGAGGCCGCCGGTGGCACTCGTCGCCATAGCGCCGCCCTTCTTGACCGCATCGGTGAGCAGGGCCAGGGCCGCGGTCGTGCCCGGAGCACCGGTCCGCTCCAGCCCGATGAGCTCGAGAATGTCGGCGACCGAATCGCCCGCCGCGGGAGTGGGAGCCAGCGAGACGTCGACGATTCCGAAGTCCACTCCTACCCGTTCGGCGACCCTTCGCCCGATCATCTCACCCAGGCGGGTGATCTTGAATGCGGTTCGCTTTACCACTTCGGCGAGTGAGCCGAGGTCGATGCCGGCGCACTGGGTCAGAGCCGCGCGGACGACTCCGGGGCCGCTGACGCCGACATTGATGGTGCACTCCGCCTCGCCGACGCCGTGAAAGGTGCCTGCGACGAAAGGGTTGTCGTCGGGCGCGTTCGCGAAGACGACGAGCTTCGCGCAGCCTATCCCGCCATCGTCGCGGGTGCGTTCCGCGAGATCCTTGATCAGGGTGCCCATGCGCGCGATGGCGTCCATGTTGATGCCGGCGGTCGTGGTGGCCACGTTGACCGAGGCGCAGACCCGTTTCGTCGTCGCGATCGCCTCGGCGAGCGCATCGAAGTAGGCGAGATCGGCACGCGAAAAGCCCTTGTGCACCAGGGCGGAAAACCCGCCCAAATAGTCCACGCCCGTCTCCTCGGCCACGCGGTCGAGCGCCTTGGCGAGTTGCACGAAGCCTGCCGCATCGAGACCGGCGCCGAAAACCGCGGCGGGCGTGATCGAGATGCGCTTATTCGCGATCGGGATGCCGTAGTCGGCCTCTACCCGTCTCGCCTGGTGCACGAAGTTCATCGCGTAGGCGGCGATCTTCTCGGTGACGCGGCGACAAACCTGGTCGGCATCGCCGCCGGCGCAGTCGAGGAGGCTGATTCCGAGCGTCACGGTTCTGATGTCGAGATGCTCGGTCTCGAGCATCCGCACGGTTTCGAGGATTTCGTCGCGGCTCCAGGACATCGATTCGGCTGCTCTATATGCGGTGCATGTAGCGGAAAACGTCTTCGTGTTGGGCGGCGATTCGAACGCCCAGCTCGACGCCTCGATCGACCAGGTGCTCCTGGACCATTCCGAAGTCCATAGTGGCGGTCGAGAGATCGGCCACGATGATCATCGCGAAGAAATCGCCCAGGAGGGTCTGGCTCATGTCGAGGATATCGGCGCCGACATCGGCCAATGCTCCGGTCACTCCGGCCGCGATTCCGGGGGCATTGCGGCCGAGGGCGGTGATTATGACCCTGTGGCGGGCCGGCACGTCCGCGCGGGGGGCTGGGGCCTCGGCTT
>CAZFNT010000563.1:0-3005 GCA_964520315.1 uncultured Gemmatimonadota bacterium | reverse complement strand
CATCGCTGCCCTTGTCGACCAGCCGGGTGGAGACATCTTCGATTCGCTTCAGCGCGCGACCGGGAGCATGGGCCTCGAGCGCCTGCTGTGCCGCGCGAAGGCCGGCGCGAATCGCAAGCTCTCGATCATCGCCGCGCGCCGCGTGATGGGCCAGATCGGCCGCGGGGTCGTTGGAGTCGAGCTTGGGCGCGAGCAGTCGAGCGATTCGCGTGTGATAATCCCGCCTTTGTGAGGGGTGCAGCTCGCCGTAGAGAGTGTTGCGCGTCGCGCCGCTGCGGATCGCAAGACCGTCGCGTCTCTTTTCGACCAGGCCGAGTGCGGTTAGCTCCACAATTTCATCCGCGACGTCGTGCCATCCGGTAGCTTGGGCGATCGCGTCGGCATACAGAGGAAGGTCAAGTACGCTCAAGAACCTGAGGAGACGACGGAGTTTCGGTGGGACCGAGCGAATCTGCCGCAAGACGATCGCCCTGAGCGAGGTCGGAAGCCGAGTCGGGTCTCGGTCGAAGAGAGAGCGAGGCCAGGGACCTGGAAGCTTCGCGGCGGCGCGAATCGACTCCCGCACGAAAAGCGGCAACCCGTCTGTCGCCCCAGCGAGAGCGTCGGCGAAGCCATCCGGGATCGACGCCGGGTCGATGGAGACCAGCTCCGCGACGAAGCCGCGAACTTCAGTGCGATCGAAGGGGCGCGGCACAACGCGGAGAGATCCGGCCTCTGCCTCGAGCTGGGTCAAGGCGGAGCGATCGTCATCATGTTGCAGCGCCAGCACGAAGAGGGCCGGCGCCCCGCGAGCGAAGCAGAAGCGGATCGCGTGGGCGATGAGGCCGATGGTCTCTTCGTCCGCTCCATCGAGGTCGTCGAGGAAGATCGCGATCGGGCTCTGCTTGGCCAAGCGGTGGATGAAGCGCGAAATCCGCTCATGGAGCTGCCGCGACGAGAGGGAGCCGTAGCGTTCATGGTCCGCGATGCGCGTCAACTCGCTGTCGAGTTCGCTACGCATCGGAGCGTCGATCGGCTGATGTGTGCCACGGAAAGCCTTGAGAAAGAGCCCGTGGGGAGCCGGGTCGCCAGGCCGGGCCGCGGCTCTGAAAACCCGCAGCCCCAAGAGCGCGGCTTCGGCTCTGAGCTCCTGGAGCAGCCGCGATTTGCCGATTCCGAACGGGCCGCTGATGAGGATCGGCCCCGCGGTCTCACCCTCGGCGACGGCTCGCAGACGACTCACGATCTCCCCCCGAGGCTCGTCGCGCCAGGTATAGACCGGCTCGCTCAGACGGAGGGCCGGGTCGAGCTCGGATTCGAGATCGAGCCCTTTGATCCGCGCGATTTCGTTCAGCGCCTGAAGTGAGCTCGCGGGGCGCTCGCGTGGGTCCTTCGAAAGCATGCGCAGGATCAGCCTTCGAAGTGCCTCCGGGATCTCGCCGGTGCCGCCGGGGAAGGAAGGCGGGGTCTCCAGATGTGCCCGCAAGATCGCCGCCCGATCCCGCGCTTCAAAGAGAGGGCGGCCAACGATCGATTCGTAGAGCACGGCCCCGAGCGAGTACAGATCCGCGCGCGCGTCCGTCTCGCCGGCGCGGATCAGCTCTGGAGCCATGTAGCCGATGCTGCCTTTGCCGTGCGTGATCCGCCCCAAGCCGGCGCGGCCCGCGAGCCCGAGATCGAGGAGCTTGACGGAAGGCGGGCGATCGGGCCTCTCTTCGACCAGCAGATTGCGGGGTTTGACGTCGAAATGGACGAAGCCCCGCGCATGGATGTGAGAGAGCGCCCGAAGAGCCTGGATGAAGAGCAGCAGCGCGTCCGGCAGAACCAGCCGCCTGGCGACCTCGTCGATAGGGCGACCGTCGATCAGGTCCATCGTGATCCACGGCCGCTGATCGCTCGCTCGCCCGAACTCGTACACCCGAACGAGGTTCGGATGGCTAAGCGCGGCCATGAGTCGAAACTCGCCGGCAAAGGTCGGGTCGTCGGCCGCCAAGCGGCTGAGATGCTTGAGGGCGAGCTCTCGCCCCTCTCGCTCCGAGTCGATTACTCGATAGACATCAGCCGACGCTCCCCTGCCGATCAGGGAAACGATGCGAAAACGCTCACCGAACTTCGATCGATCCACGAATGGTATCCAGGATCCATTACACATTCTGGTAATAAGTACATGGTTAGGGTAATCGCAAGAATCCGAGAATGCGGATTGTTCCCGATTCTGGTTAGCGCATCCGTTAGGGCCTGGAAATGACGCTAGAGTGGACCGCGATCGACTCGGAGGATCCCCCATGCGCAGTCTCTGTGATCAATCACCGCGACTGCATGAACTCCACAAAAGACTCCGTCAGCCGAACCAAATCCACCTTGGCGTCGGCGCCGACTCCCCGCGGCCGCGGCAGATCGATCTCGACCACCTGGCGGATGCGGCTCGGTTTGTCCGACAGAAAGACTACTCGATCAGACAGGAAGACCACTTCTTCGAGGTTGTGAGAGACGAAGACCACCGTGAGCTCCTGCTCACGCCAGAGATCGAGCAGCTCGCGGTGCATTGTGGCCCGTGTGTCGACATCGAGCGACGCGAAGGGCTCGTCCATGAGCAGGATCCGTGGCTTCACCAACAGTGCGCGCGCCAGGTTCACCCGCTGCTTCATGCCCTCCGACAGCTGATGGGGCAGGTAGTCGAGGAACTCCCCGAGGCCGACCCTCTCCAGCATCTCTTCGGCATCGCCGCGCGCGTCGGCGGCGCTCCGGCCCTGGCATTCCATCGAGAAAAGTGCATTTCCGAGCACGCTCCGCCAGGGCAGCAGCAGTGGGCGCTGAAAGACGAAGGCCATCGACTCGTGGCCGCCCTTCACCCGCCCTCCGGAGGGCTCCTCGAGGCCGTCGAGGATCTGCAAGAGCGTGGTCTTGCCGCAGCCGCTGGGCCCGATGATCGATAGGAACTCCCCCTGCCGAACATCGAGATTCAGGTCATCGAGCACCTCGAGCGCCCGACCCTGGGGGCCATCGCCGAACTCCTTGCAAAGCCC
>CAZFNT010000562.1:0-3005 GCA_964520315.1 uncultured Gemmatimonadota bacterium | reverse complement strand
TCTACTCCGGGTTCGACGAACCCTTGAACGATGGAATCGATGTACTGAAGCTGGCGATCCATCTGGAGGAAAGGGCAAGGGACTTCTTCGCCCGCGAACGCGACAAACTCGACCCCGATTCCCCCGCCTTCACGCTGTACCAGGAGCTCGAGGCGGAAGAGATCGAGCACATCGATCTGCTAGCGACGGAGTTTCGCCGCTTCGCGCAAGGCAAACCAGGACTCCTGTAGCCCATCCGAGCGAAATGGACGCGTTTCATTGTCTGATCGTCTGCCGCGCGGAATCGAGGCGCGTGATGCGGGGCAAGCGCGGCGTGGTACTGGCCGCGCTGTATCTGGGCTTCTACCTATTCTGGGGCAACATACTCGCCAACATCTTGACCGGAGCGCAGGATTCCCTGCAACTCTCCGTGTCGTTCTTGGGGCTTGGGAATGGGAACGAGGCGCCCTCCTTGTTCGACTTGCTCGGCCAAGGAGCAGGAGGAGACGTTGCAAGGGCGATGGCTGGTGTACCGGCAACCGCGCTATTCTTCCTGGTGATTTCGTATTTGTCGCTACCGCTCCTCGCGACACTGATGGCGTACGACTCGATCGCTGGTGATCTTCGATCGGGAGCGATTCGCTACACTTTGACCCGCTGCGGGCGCACCAGCTACATAATGGGAAAGGCCCTGGGACAGATCGCCGTGCTCTCGGGACTCACGGGCGCGTGCGCCGTGGCCATGCTGGCGCTGGGCGCAATTCGGGGTGTGGAGCCGGGGTGGATCGCGACATTCCCGCACATCTTCCGCTACTGGTGCATCGGCATTGTCTTCGGCTCGATCTTCGTCGGCGCGGCGATCCTGATTTCGACTTGCGCTTCGACCCCCAATGCGTCTCTCATCCTCGGAATTCTGTCCCTGGTCTTCGGCTTTTTCGTGTGGGTGGTCGGCCCCGATTCCGGCCTTTTCGACTTCTCGCTCCTGGCTCCATACGCGCATTGGCGCCGGCTTCTGATCCCGAACCAGGTCGCCAGCGGAATAGCGATCCACGCGGCCTTCGCCCTCGGTCTACTCGGAACGGCCGCCGTGGCGTTCAAAACACGCGATGTCTGAGCTCCCTCGCGAAGAGTCGCGCGATTGGGCGATCGAGGCGCTCGCGCTCAAGAAATGCTACGGGCGCGTATGGGCACTCGCGCGCCTCGATCTGAGGGTTGCCTTGGGCTCGATCTACGGCATCATCGGGCCGAATGGGGCGGGCAAGACGACCCTCCTTGGCGTTCTGAGCGGCTTCCTGAGGCCTTACTCCGGAGTCGCCAAAGTTCTCGGAGCCGAGTTGCCACAAGGCCGAAAGCGTTTGCTCGGGCGCATTGGCGTACTTCCCCAAGGGGCTCGATTGCCGGGGCACGAAAACGTGGAGCGCTTCCTGATCGATTGCGGGCGTCTTCTCGCGCTCACACCGGATCGCGCCAAAGAGGCAGCCGACGAGGCGCTGCGAAAGACCGGCATGCAAGATGAAGCGAGGGCCAGAATCGGAATGCTGAGCCACGGCCAAGCCCGCCGAGTGGGGCTCGCGCAGGCTTTCCTCGGAGAACCGGAGCTGGTCCTGCTCGACGAGCCGACCGATGGCCTCGACCCGAGATCGGCCGCGTTGGTGCGGCGAACGATCCAGTCGCTACGCGGCCGATCCACGATTCTGGTTTCGAGCCACAACTTGGCCGAGCTCGAATCTCTCTGCGACCGTGCCGCCATTCTGCATGGAGGACGTGTGGTTCAAGAGGGCGAGATGACCGTACTCACCAGATCTCACGCCGAAGTTCAGTTCGTGCTGGCCGGCGGCTGGGCGAAGAGTGCGGATCGCGAACTTGCGGAGTGTGTTCGGAGAGGAATCGCCGAACACATCGGCGTTCGGGCGATCGACTGGCCCAATGCCGCCGATACCTTCGTAGTCACTTTCGATCCCAACGACTTGGGAACGATCCCCGCTCTTCTGCGCATCTTGTTGGATGCAGGAGCGCCGGTTCTCGAGGTGCGGCGCGGGCGCGGCCTCGAGGCTGCGGTGTTGGATGTGACATGACCTCCATTCCTTGACCCTTTCCCCTCCCGCCCCCTAGCATCTTATTTCCTGATCTTCTGATGCGTCACGACTCGCCATCCATGTGGAGCCCATCATGCGCAACGTCCTGATCACCGGGGGAGCCGGTTTCATCGGATCCAACTACACCCGCATGCTCTGCGAGCGCCATCCCGACTACAAGGTCACCGTCCTGGACGCTCTGACCTACGCAGGCAGGCGCGAGAACCTCTCCGATCTCGAATCCGCCGGCAAGATCGCATTCGTACATGGCGACATCCAAGATGTGAAGCTCGTCGACGGTCTCATGGCCGACCACGAATGGGTTGTGCACTTCGCCGCCGAGACCCACAACGACCGCTCCATCATGGAGGCGGGCAGCTTCATCTCAACCGATGTCAACGGTACATTCGTGCTCCTGGAGGCTGCCCGCAAGCACGCCTGCACACGTTTCGTCCACATCTCCACAGACGAGGTCTACGGCGACGCTCTCGATGGTCCCTCACTCGAAACATCCCCGCTGAATCCCAAGTCTCCGTACTCCGCCTCGAAGGCTGGCGCCGATCGCCTTGCATACTCCTACCATCAGACCTTCGATGTACCTGTGGTCATAACTCGGTGCACGAACAACTACGGCCCTTATCAGTACCCAGAGAAACTCATACCCCTCTTCACGACCAACCTTATCGAGAACCGCACCGTTCCCGTCTACGGATCCGGTGGCAACACAAGAGATTGGATTCACGTTCTCGATCACTGTGAAGCCGTCGATATCTTACTTCACGCCAGCGGCCACCTTGGTGAGGTCTTCAATGTTTCGAGCGGCGTCGAGCTTTCGATTCTCGATGTTACCGACGCCTTGCTGAAGCTGCTTGGAAAGAGCGATGATCTCATTCAGATGGTCACGGACCGCCCTGGCCATGTCATCGCTCACTCGGTCGACTCCTCCAAGTT
>CAZFNT010000561.1:0-3013 GCA_964520315.1 uncultured Gemmatimonadota bacterium | reverse complement strand
CGGGACGCGGGGGGCTGGGGACCTACACCCAGAGCCTGGCGAGGTCCCTGAGCGAAGCGGGCCACCGCGTGTTGGTCGTTTCGAGCTCGGCCGCCGCCACCGTCGAGGAGCGAGACGGCAGGGTTCGGGTGTTTCGATTCGAGTACCGCTGGCGCAAACGCCACTTTTTTCCGAAGATCCGCAATGCCTTGCGCTACTCGCGAGGGGTGGCGCGTCAGCTTCGTCGCATCATGAAGGACAGGCCGGTCGACATCATCCAGTTCCCAGATCTGCTGGGGGAGGGGGCGCATTTCGCCTTTCGCCGCCGCCCGAACGATCCGCCCTTCGTCGTTCGATCGGCCATGCGCATCCCCGATCTCGAGGGGATCAACCGAAAGGCGTGGCCCGCGAATCCGCTCGAACGGATCGACCATCGGCTGGCGGCCTGGCTCGAGGGGATTCCTCTTCGTCGCGCGGCCGCGCATCTAGTGCCATCGGCCTACGCGGCCCGCGATCTCGAGCACCGGATGCCGGCGGGTGTTTCGCCGAGTGTGATCCCGAACGGAACCGATCTCGATCGATTCTCCCCCACCGACCAGGCGGAAGCCCGCAAGGCGGCCGAGATCCCCGAGGCGGCGACGGTCTTTCTGTACGCCGGACCGCTGGAGTTCCGCAAAGGGGTTCAGCTCTTGCCCGCGGCTTTCCGACAGGTCGCCGCCGAGATACCCGACGCGATGCTGGTGATTGCAGGCACCGACCATTTGACCGCACCCGGGTCGGGCTCGATGCGGCGGTGGCTCGAGATTCGCTTTGAGACCGAAGGGATCGACGAGCGGGTTCTTTTCTTGGGAACAGTTTCGCATGAACGGATGCCCGAGATCTATGCGGTTGCGGATGTGCTCGTAGCGCCGACATATCGCGAGAGCTTCGGGAACACGATTCTCGAGGCGAGCGCGTCGGGAGTGCCGGTGATCACGACTGACGAGGGGGGCCAGACGGAGATCGTCGCGGATGGGCGCACCGGGTTTCTGGTTCCCCGAGGAGACGCTCAGGCGCTCGCGGGCGCCATGCGCGATGTGGTTTCGGATCGTCGCTCTCTGCTACAGGCGGGCAAAGCGGCGCGAAGAGAGGCGCTGGCCCGTTTCGATCGCAAACTGATGGGCCGGAGGATGGTCGCATTCTATCGCGAGGTTCTCGGCCAGAACGAGGAAGGCGACGACACCTCAGAAGATCGCGTGCCGAAGCCGGAAGGGGAAGAGGCGGCTACCGAGTAACCCCGGGTCAATTCAGATACCCGAGCGCCCGCAACTGCTCCGCCACATCAGGATCGATCGACCCTGTTCCATCGGCCAGGCTTCCTGACGACACGCAGCGGGCCGACCATTGGCGAAAACGATCGACCGCGTCTTCATAGAGCGCGAGATCGCCGGTGGAAAGATCCTCCGATTCGAGAGGGTCGATCTTCGCGGAGCGACGGACGATCCGCTCAAGCTCATCCCCGCTGAAGAACGCCTTGTGCTCGCCCCAGACCATTGCCCGGGCCTCACCCCACTCCGAGACCGCGACGCGGTCATCGAGCTCCTCGCTCCGCTCTACCAGAGCCGGCATTAGAGATCGGCCATGCAGCGTCGGGGGCGCGGGCACGCGCGCGAGATCGAGAATCGTCGCCGTTACATCGACCAGTGAGACGACGCCATCGTGCTCGACCCCTTCGAGTCGATCATCGATCCCTACGGGCAACCGGACCACCAGCGGAACGTCGACAAGCTCTTTGTAGAGTGAGTTGGTGTGGAAGAGAAGGTCATGCTCTCCGAAGTGTTCGCCATGGTCGGCCGTTATGATCACCGCGGTTTCATCCCAAAGACCGCGCGCCCGCAGCTCGGCGAAGAGGCGCGCCAACTGTTGGTCGGTGTAGCGAACCTCCTCGTCATAATATCGCTCCAGAAGCGGAACGAGATCGCGGCACTTTTCGTCGGCCGAGATCGGATGGAGCTGCGATTCGAGGATTGTCGTGACCGCCGTATTGGCACGCGCCGCTTCCCCTCCGAGACCGGCGCTCGGCGGTGTGTACGGATAATGGGGATCCATGATGTTGACAAAAGCGAAGAAGCTGCGGGCGCCGACACGATCCAGGGCATTCAGCACATGGTCGACCGTGCTCGCGGCGGTCGCGGTGTCGAGGAAACCTACCTTGCGCGCAGCCAGGAGCAACCAGCGTCTCGGCGTCAATCCGATCTTGGCGGTGAGGGCGATCGCGGGTGTCTTCTCCAGCCACACACCCGGGCCGGCGCCGGCCACAATGCCGTCGTCGTAAAGATGAAAACCCTGATCCCACCCGAACATCTTCGCCAAGGCGAGGTTCGATACGACGCCGAAAGTCGCGTAGTCATGCTCCCTCAGCATCTCCGGGAGTGTGAGGTTGGCGTCCGACAAGAAACGCTCCTTCCCTTTCACGCCATGTCGCGATGGATAGGTTCCTGTCAGCAGCGATGCGTGCGGCGGGGGAGTGTGGCACGAGGTCGAGATCGCCCGCGTGAAGGCGACCCCGCCGGCGGCCAGTGCGTCGATCGCCGGCGTCAGACGATCGGGGTTGCCGTTGACGCCAGCGCGGTCCGCGCGAAATGTGTCGATTACGATCAGCAAGATATTCGGTCGACCTCCGTCTCCGGGTGTCACACCATAGAAGGGATCGATGCGCTCCCTGGGCAGGAGCGGAGAAAGGGCGAGCAGTACAAGCACGAGGCAGGTCGCCGCCACCGATCGCGCAAAGGCGCGGGGGGAGAGGCGGTAGGCCATGTTGGCGAGGGCGATTCCCGCGACCGAGCCGGCGGCGGCCAAGGCCAGGAGCACCGCGACTCCCCGAAACGAAGTGATCTCGACCGCTTCCGGTAGCCAGCGAAAAAAGGCCAAGGCCCCAAAGCTGAGAAAGAGGGCCGCGGAGGCGCCGGCGGCGGCGGCGCCCTGTCGAGAGCGAGCGCCCGCGGCCGCAACGAGGGCCACCCCGCACCCGACCACAATGCCGAAAGCCAGATAG
>CAZFNT010000560.1:0-3028 GCA_964520315.1 uncultured Gemmatimonadota bacterium | reverse complement strand
GTGGGGCGGTTCGGGTGCCGTTGTGGTCTTGGGCCGTGGCGGGGGTGCCGCGGGTGGGGCCGATGATGTCGGCGGGGCGGTTCGACGGGGGGGCGCGGTCGATTCCGGTGGGATCGGTGGGCTGGAAGGGGCGGTCGTCGAGGCTACGAGCTTTGGGGCCTTCCGCGTTGTCGAGGAGCTCGGGGCGCGACTTGGCTCGGCGCACTTCGGGGGATGTGTCGGGCGCGGGGCGGACGGGGTCGATCTCGGGGGCGCGCCGGTCGATCTTGCGGAAGATGCGCTGGGCGATCTCGGGGAACTCGAGGTCGATCGGCAGGTCCCAGGAGTCCTCGATGCGGTGCGGGAGCTGCCAGGGGGCGAAGATGACGAGGGCGGCGGTGAGGAGGAGGGCGAGCGTGGCGGCGGCGGTGCCGATCAGGCGGGGGGCGACGGAGCTCTCGCGGATGATGATCGGCACCGCTCAGCTCCTCGAGGTCATGTGGGTGTAGTCGCGCTCGACGCGAACGATCGGCTGCTCGATGCCGAGGGCGCGGCAGATATCATAGACGTCGACGACCCAACGAAGTCTGGCGCCGGACAAGGGAACGATAACTATCTCGAGGCGATCGCCGTGGAGGGCCAACTCGTCGCGCAGGGTCTCGACGAGCTGATCGTGCTGGGTGACGCGGCGCAGGATCCGCTCGTCGCCGGCTGTGTTCCCGTACCAGTAGTAGGGGGCGTCGACCTGAACGCGACGGAAGATTTCGATGACGCGGTAGACATCTTCGTCCTCGGGGCGCTGCTCCTCTTTGCGCTCGGCGACCTGTGGGAGAGGCAGGTGGGATTTGGCCTGGTAGTCGGTGATGAAGAGAAAACCGAAGAGGATGATGAGGACTACATCGATGAGCCGGATGATCGTTCCGCCGGTCATTGGAAGCTCCGCTCGGCGGCGTCGGCTTCGAGGGCTTCGGCTCGCACGACGAGGCGAGCGACCAGGCCGAGCTGCTCCGCGATCTCGTGGGCGGTGAAGAGGGAGGCGATGCGGTCGTCGCGGTCTACCCTGAGCTCGATTCGGGGATCGACGATGTCGCGGCCGGCGCGGGCCTGGAGCGCGGTGCTCCGCTCGGCCACGCGGGCCAGCTCGGCGCGAAGAGCCCGGGCGCCAACGACCAGGGTTTCGGCGCCACGGGCGAGCCCGACGAGGTAGCGGCGGGGGCCATCGGCGAGGGCGGTGGTGGAATCGTGCAGGACGGTCACGCTGACCACGTCACCACGAGAGGCGGGGACCGGGGCGCTGGTCTCGGAATCGGGCAGGCGCACGAGGGATTGGCGCTCGATCGTGCTGATCGAGATGAAGCCGAAGAGGAGGATCAACACGACGTCGATCAGGCGGATGAGCACGGGTCAGGCGCCTGGGGCCGAAGTGGGGTCGGTCGATTGGCGGCGATGCATCAGGATGGCCATGCGCAACTCCTCGGCCTTGCGGAAGCCGATCTCGACCGCGTTGACGTGGGCGGAGACGACCATGGAGCTCAAAAGGTCGACGATCAGGCTGATCACGATGCCGCAGCCGGTGGTGGAGAGCGCCACGCCCATGCCGTTGATGATCTTCTCGGGGTCCATCTGGCCACCCTTGAAGGTGATGTAGATTCCCCAGACGGTTCCCAGCAGGCCAAGGGCGCCAGCGGAGTTGGACAGAAAGGCGCTGACCGCCTTGAAGCCTTCGAAGCGGTCGTTTACCGACTCGCGGTAGAGGGTGATCTCTTCGTTGACGTCGCCGAGACCGGATTCGAGGCCGCGCGGGGCGAGGCCGGCCACGTCGAGCATGCCGCGGAGCAGGGCGCCGATCTGGGAGCGGGGCGCCTCGCCCACGAGGCTGTCGATCTCGGGCAGGGGGAGGCGGTGCAGGGGCTGGCGGAGCAGGCGCGCGGCGCGGCTTCGCTCGACGAGAACCATGCCGTAGCGGGCGGCGCACCACGCCACGCCGAAGGCGAAGATGATGCCCAGGGGCCAGACCCAGAAGGAGAGATCGTGGAAGACGGCTTGGGCGACGCTCGGTCCGGCTTGGGAAGCGGCGCCCGGCTCGGTCTGCGCGATCGAGGCCGAAGCCGCGAGGAGAGGCGCGGCGAGGGCAGCGGCGATGCGGGGAAAGGTCGTGGGAGGATGTTGGGTCATGGCTCTCTCTTTGAATCGGCCTCTCGGGGCTCGCCTCCGCCAACGAAGAGCACGATGCGATCGGCCGGCTCCGCCGCCAGCCTCGGATCGGCGGATACTGAGATGTCGACGTGTTGGCGCCTCTTCGCCACCGTCAGATGATGGCGGCCGGACTCGAGGCGCCTGCCTTCGGCATCGGTCCACTCCAGGCGAAATGTATAACGTCCTGGACTGATCAGCGCGAGATCGTCCGTCCGCCAGTCCCAGGTAATCGCTTTCGGAGGCCCCTTCGCTTCGACTCGATGAACCTCGGCACCCGACCGGTCGCGGAAGACCAGGGCACGGGGGCCGTCGAATCGCTCCATTGCGATGCCGTGGATCTCGACCGTGATCGATCGCGGTTGCACCTGCGTGAGATCCTCGGAAGGAGGCAGGGTCGCCGCGGGCGGCAGGCCGGCGGCGCGTGCTCCCGAAGGGGCCAGGATCGGCAGCCGGTCGGTGAATACGGCGCCGGTTCCGGTGAGGGTGCTCCAGAGCGATCCGGCGCGCAGATCGCTGCCGCCGCTCGCTACGATGGCGGCGGAGAAGCGACCGTCGGTGGCCAGCAATCGGGAGAGGTCGCCCAGCGTTCTCACGTAGGCCGGCTCGTAGGCGCCGTGAAGGGGGGCGAGTGGATCGTTCACGCGCAGGTGCACGAAGTCGTGGGCCGGGAAGCGGAGCGCGAGCAGGTCGTCGAGCGTGCCCCTAAGGAAGGGAGAGAGGGTGGGAAGGCGGTCGCGCCGAACATCTTCATCGACGTGCCGGGTGATGGAGATCTCGGCGATGGTCACGATGTCGGTCGATGGCGTGATGAAAAGGAGGCGCGAGTGGGCATCGCGTTGGGGCGCGCGCGGGA
>CAZFNT010000559.1:0-3033 GCA_964520315.1 uncultured Gemmatimonadota bacterium | reverse complement strand
TGGGGCGGCGCCCCGCGACCAATCCGATCAGCGCCAATACTCCCAAGACCGGGGCTCGTTCAACCCGCCTCGCCCCGACATCGCTGTTCCTCGTGAGGGGCGGATTGCAGAAACGGTGACGGTTCATGTGTCGCCTACCGCGCCAATCGGTGCTTATCACGTAGAGTTCATCATCGCCAACGACGCTGTACCGATCGCATCGGACGGCTTCGATGTAAACGTCGTCAGTCCGTAACGGAGTCGAGAGCCGGCCATCCCTTCGGCTCATTAGGAGTAGACAGATCGATATCAGTTGGAAGTCGCTCGCCCTTTCTTTGACGGCAATGGCGATCTTGCATTCATCCGCGCTCGCGGTGCCACTAGAGATGGTCAATTTCCCAGGCCGCCTAGTGGACGAATTCGGAGATGCGATCGACCAGGATGTGAACATCTCGATCGGGCGCCAGCTACCAGGTGCTGGAGACAGCGCCGGACGAGCACCAGTTGGTCGCCTCCGTGCAATCGCCGACCGAGGATCTGATGTTCAACGGCACCGCTGAATGGGCGGGCGCTTCGGTCCGCATCGCCCTCCCGCAGGCGGCGCGCGAAGTGATCTCGCCCGATGTGCCGATGCGTGTGCTGGTCACCGCGATCGCGTCACCCGCGCTCCTCTACATCGATTCGATCGAGGAGAACCACTTCACCGTGGAGCGGATGCAGGTGCCCGGATTGGAGACCAGCGACTCGGTCACCTTCCATTGGTTGGCGATCACGCGCGTCAAGGGAGCGGAGCAACGCCGGCAGGTCTCGGAAGCGTTCGAGAACGCCATCGCCCGCTACCCGAAGATCGGCTCTCTCAAGCGCGTCGGATCGGTCACCGAGACCGTGATCGGAGAGTGAAACCCGGCGCCGACGCCGCCCCGCCCGGGGCGGGGTTGGTAGCCTCCTCGCTCGCTATCCGTCGCCACCAAAGCGCTCCGAAACCCACCGAAGCGAGAGCCGTAATCGCTCACTAACTCTGTCGTCATGAGCCCCGGAATGTTGCTCATACACGATCGAGCTCAGGTGAGCTTCGACGGCCGCGGCAAAGCGCTCGGCGTCGTCCGCGAGCCCATACTCGTCCCGTATTCCGGCGTCGATCCAGAGCTGCGTGCCCGCGCTCTCCAGCGCTTCCATCAGAACACCGTTGCCCGCCATGAACAAGGGATCGTAATAGAGACTCCACCGCAGCAACACTCCATCGACAATCCCCCCGCCCGCCTGGATCGGTAGCCAGACACCCAGCCAAAGATCGTCGTCTGGATCCTCGGGAGTCTCCACTCCTTCCACCTGCCGGATCGGATACTGGAAGTTGCTCAGCGGGTCGCCATCGGGATCGGCGTGGACAAGATTCGTATCGATCAACGAAGCCATGTCGAAAGAATCGAGCGGCCCGATCGCCGGCGAAAAAGCCGCAGCCATGGAGAAGATCAGCCGCGTCATCGGAGCCTCGGTCATCGCTCGCAGCCCGGCGCTCTCCGGCACGAGATGGTCGATCCCCAGCAGGTCCGCACTCTCACCCAAGAGCCGATCTCCCCAGCTCTCACCCAGCACCGGATCGTCAGCCATTACCCCCGATCGCAGATCGAAGAAGCCGGAGTGCAGGAGCAAAGCCTCGAAAACCGGCGCGCGCAAGGCCGTGACGAAAGCGCCATACGCCCCCAGCCCCAGTCCCCCGATCGCCCTCCCCCGCGCGGAGCCCTCCCCAGCTAGCACCGCTTCGGAGTCAAAAGGTCCCGTATCGGTCGAAAAGCGTTGCTCGGCGTCCTCGATCACACGCAGAAGCTCGACTCCCCAGGGGCCGAAAGCGGCATCCGCGAAAGCATCGCCGCCGTGGAAAAGGACCGAGTCGGTGTAGAAGCCCCCACCCATTCCGGTGAGACCGTTCGGCATGATCACCAACATCGGCTCGATATCTCCCGACTCGATCAGCTCGTCGAGCAGCGCGCCAAGCCCCAGAAAGAAGGGAAACGCGCTCTGATCTTGTCCGACATCAGACAACAGATAGAGCACCGGGAGCGGCTCGGGCGCGTTCGCCGGCAGGTAGGCGAAGTAGCTCGATGGCCCCTCTCCGCCACCGCCGCGGAGCGAAGGCTGCTGCTCGACCGCCGGATCGCCCACCACGACCTCGACCAGCTCACCTCTGGCACTCGGGCGACCCACCTCGACCACCTCGGCCCTCTCGCACCCAACGACCGCCACGAGCGCGAGACTCACACACACCGACCCCGTGAAAACGACACGCATCATCCCGACCCGCCAAATCGCCGGATCCATCGAACCCTTATGGTTCGCGCACGAAACCTGCTGCGCCCCGACAGCCCGACATACCCCTCCCGTGCTCGGTCTCCGCCCATGACCGCGTCCACCTCCAAGCGATTCATCTCCCCGATACGAAGGGAGCCACCGAGCCGAATCGCCGCCGAGACCGACTGCTGCGGAAAGAGCGGCGTGGGCTCGCTCAGCGCCAGATCGTCGATCGCGACACCGGCCCACGTGCGAGCCCGCCCCCAATCCCACTCCACCGTCCAGGCCCCCATCCATGCCGAATGCCAGTCAGCACGCCAGTCGGAATCCGGCGCCGCCAGCTCAGTTGTGAGTCCCCCGAGCCAGTCCCCCGCGCCAGACGCCGAGATCGACGCCGCATCGCGCCAGATCACCTCCAGCGTCATCGCCCCCCGCCGCACCGGCTGGTAACGACCCTCGATTCGAAGCTCAGCGGGGGAACGACGCACGAAGACCTGCGGCCCGCTCCGCTCGACTTCATTCGGCAGGCCCTCGGTCCACTGCAGCCCCACCGGCACATCGGTCCTGGCGATCCCCGCGGCGTCCCAGCGCGTGCTCACCTGCGATTTCCAAGCCGCCCCGATCGTCACGTGAGGATGCACCCTCGCCCAAGCCCCCAACGAGGCGCCGAAACCCGCCCCCGCTCCTTCGCTCGACAGATGCGTGAAAAGCACCGACAGGGGAGGGGCCAGCTCCGAGGGCGTGGAGAGCGTGCGCTCGATCTTCGCG
>CAZFNT010000558.1:0-3036 GCA_964520315.1 uncultured Gemmatimonadota bacterium | reverse complement strand
GCGCCGATCCTGCTTGCGAAGCTGGCCGCCGCCCGCGATCCGGCCGAGCGCGACACACGCTGGCAGCTCGGAGCGACCCTCTCGTTGCTGCTCGCGGGTGGCGCGGGAGTGATGGTCCTGGCGACCTTCCGGGGCACGCTGATCTTCCGCCACCTTCCCGGCGGCGAGGTCTCGCGGCTGCTCGCCCAGGCGATTATTGTCGCTCTTTCTCTCGCGCTTGCCGCCTGGTTGACGCCCAGAGCGACGCGCCGGCTGCGCAACGATCGCGGATTGTTGTCGCGAATGGCGGGGCGAGGTTGGGCGCTCTTGGCGAGCGCGCTGAGTATCGTCACACTTTCCGCGCTGACGGCGGTTCGCATGGGGCGACCGAGCCGAGAGGCGGATGCGTCGAACCCGAACGCTCCGAACCTCATCCTGATTTCGATCGACACACTAAGGGCGGATCATCTCGGCTGCTACGGTTACGAACGGCCGACCAGCCCCAATATCGATCGCCTCGCGCGGGGCGGAGTGCGCTTCGAGCGGGCCTACACCACGTGGCCGACCTCCGCGCCGGGCCATGCCAGCATGCTGACCGGGCTCTACCCTCAGACGCACGGCGTCATGGGGAACGGTTATCGCCTCTCTTCCGTCGTTCCTACTCTCTCAGAAGCGGCTGCGGCGGCGGGTCTGCGTACGGGCGGGTTCATCAACAACCCGTGGCTTTCCTACACGCTCGGCTTCTCGCAGGGATTCGAGACATATTTCGACGCTGAGCGCCTGGAGCTCGCCGCGGAAGCATGGATCGAGCTGCTCCTGCAAAATGTGTCGCTTTATCGCCTGGCCGTCGGGCTCGTGCCGGGGGAGCGCCAACCGGCCACCAGGCTCGCGCTACGATGGATCGAACGACACAAAGAAGAGCGTTTCTTCCTCTTCCTGCACCTTCTCGATCCTCATCAGCCTTACCACCCCGACCCGGTATTTAGAGATCGTTTCCTCGAGTCGATCGGGCTCGACGATCCGGGAGATACGCGCGTTTTCATGGGCACCAGCGAGAAGAAGGGCCGCGGCGGCATGGGCCGCAATCTGGGCGAGACGGTGCCGATGAGCGAAGAGATGGAACGGGCGATCATCGCACGCTACGACGAATGCGTTCTGAACGCCGACCGGCGGATCGGTGAGCTGCTCGATGCGTTGACGGAGCTCGGTCTCGAGGATCGCAGCGTCGTGCTCCTCACCTCGGATCACGGCGAGAACATGGCCGACAATCAACCCCGCTTCAACCACGAGGGGTTGCACCAGTCGATCCTCCATGTGCCCTTCATCCTCAGGGGACCGGGAGTGGCCCCCGCCGCCGAACACCGGCAGGCGCCGGTCAGCCTGGTCGATGTCGTGCCAACGCTAGCGGATCTGGGCGGGTTCGAGGCGCCCCCTTTCCAGGCCGGGGTCTCGCTGATCGATCGCTCGCTCGCGCTCGATGACCGGGGCGTCTTGGCGATCGAGGGCGTCGATCCCGCCACCCAAAAACGAGCTGTCGCGACGCGCGACTGGAAGCTCGTCCAGTCCGACGCATTCGGGCGCAAGCTCGTGCCCACTGGCAGGCCAGAGGGCTTGAACCTCGCCGATCGCGATGAGTCCGATGCGCATCCCGAGCTCGCCGATAGCCTCGAGACCTGGTTGGAGCAGGGACACGCCGCCTGCCTAGACAACGCCTATCCATCGGAGGAAGGCGTAGCCGAGCTCGACGAGGAGCGGATCGAGCAGCTCAAGGCGCTCGGGTACCTGAACTGACCACCTACTTCACATACCCCAGACTGCGAAGCTGATCGCGAATCGCCTCGTCGATCTCACCCGCTGACTCCTGGCCGCTCGTCTCGATCTCATAGGTCTCGACTGGCTCGGGGAGGGCGAGCAACGCCCCGTCGGCGGCCCGCGGCATGAGGTCTTCCGGCACTCCCCCGGGCAGATCGCGCGCCGAAGGCAGCCTCAGATGGGCGAGCACCAGGGGGACGACGTCCGTCTGCTCCATCGGCGTAGAGAGCTCCCGCTCTCCGTCCTCCCGTGGCGGAACCGTCGGCCCCACCATGAGATAGATGCCGTCTTCGTGGTGGATGCCGGCCGTCGGCGAAAGCTCGTGGGGACCACCCTGGCCGCCATGATCCGACACGACGACGATCAGCGTGGAGTCGGCGGCGTGGGCGAGCACCCGCCCCAGCCAACCGTCGACCGATTCGTAGGCCCGGTCGACCGCCCCGCCGAAATCGCGAACAGCCTCTTCGCTGGGGGCATGCAGCTCGTACGGCTCGGGGCTTGCGTACTCCGGGTAGAGCTCGGGAATCCGCGCGTAGAGATCCGGTTCGCGGAACTTCCAGAAAGGGTGCTGCACCCGGTCGGTGAGGGTGAAGATATGCACGAAGGCATCCCAGGGCGCGCTCGTGAGCAGCTCCTCGGCCACGGCGAGGCGGGCCGCACCGAGATCTCTCTGGTGCTCCTCGAGCGACCCCAGCACGGTCGGCTCGTAGAAGATGCGCCAGCCGGTTCCTTCGGCGACATAGGGCCGACCCTCTTGCTGCAGCGCGCCGGCCAACCCGGGCGGCCAGGAGATCCCCGCGCCGTCGTCGCGAAAGAGCGCCGTGAAGAAGAGCGTCGTCTCTTCGCCATCGACGCGCGTGGCGTGGGGACGCAGAAGGCAGCTCTGGCCATCGACTTCGACGCTGAGCCAGGGTCCCCACTCTCCCTCGCTCAGGCTGCAGAGCTCGGTCCCCTCAGAAGAAAGCCCGATCCTGGGGACGCCTTCCGTGCTCTTCTGATCGATCTCGAAGCGGGCGTAGACGCGGCCGCACCACGTGCGTGCGATGATGAGCGCGAGCGGCTCGCTGAACCGGCGGAGGACGAGATAGGGTGTCGTTTTCTCGAAGACGAAGGGGCTCGGAAGATCGATGAGCTCGATGAGTTGCGAAGGGTCCCCCACTTCCACCAGATCGATATGCATCGGCCCGAGCGGATCGGTCGGCCCCACGGTCGTCGCCAGCCAGCCGCCGTTCGAGCGCGAACCTT